>NZ_JBNDHY010000074.1:0-22342 GCF_056755315.1 Monashia sp. HAY1-2A | reverse complement strand
GTGGGGTGGGTGTGGGATGCTCTGTCCACCTGGACGGGGTGGCGCCTGTTCTGGGGGGGGAGAGGCTTGGACGCCGGGGCGATGCCGGGACCGGGACCGCGAGGGGTGGGGTGTCGCGGCCCCGGCCGATAGTGGCGGGGGTCCGTCCGGTCACGGCCTGTCAGTACACGTCCTTGGACATCCAACGGATGTCGTAGCTGCTCGGCGCGGTCATCATCGTGGTGGAGCTCACCGTCGGGTACATGACGCTGCGCGTGCTCGTCGAGTGCGGCAGACCGCCGCAGTGGCCGAGCTCGTGGATCATCGTGTGCTCGCCGAGCGTCCAGGACGCCAGGATGGGGTCGAGCTTGATCGAGCAGGCGCTGATGACGCCGCCGTTGACCGACAGGGAGGCGCCGCCGACGCTGTCGAGCCCGGTCGTCGGCATCTCGAAGACCACGGTGATGTTGGCCTTGCTCGGGTCGGACGTCGTGACGACGTTCCATCCGGACTTGCGCCACTCGGACACCGCCTCGGCGACCTTGACGTACGTGTTGCCGCCGGTGCCGTCGTACACGACGGCCTGCGTCGTCCAGTGGCCCCAGTACGCTGCCTCGGCCGAGCCACTCGGGCTGGTCTTGGCGCCGGACTGGACGGGCTTGGCCGCCACCGACGTGGCGGCTGTGGCGAGGGTGAGACCGATCGTCGCGAGCGCGACGACGAGGATCCGCTTCATGGACCAACTCCTGGGGGACCAGCCACGGGGGCTGCAGGGTGACGGGGGACGTTTCAGGGCCCGCGGGGGTTCGGGTCCCTTCGGTGGTGCGCTCGGTTGGCTTTCGCCCACGTTAGCGGCGTATGTCCGTTTTCCTCCCCGTTTCCGTAAAGTCCGCCACCCGGGTTGCGGCGTGGCGACACGCCGACGGCCCGGCATCGTGGTTGGATGCCGGGCCGTCGGCCCATCCGAGGCGGTCTCAGCAGTAGCGGTAGCCGGCGCCGGTCGAGCTCCACGCGCACGTGTCGACCAGCGTGCCGGACGCGTTGCGCAGGTAGGCGGTGTCACCGGTGTTGTTCCAGACGTACCAGGAGCGGTTGTAGTAACGGTTCGTGCTCGTCGCCGTCCCGCGGCCGGTGCGGATCGTGACCGTCGCGCCGGCCTTGAGCGTGAAGGTCGGGAACCGGTAGGTGTAGCCGGTCCTGTCGCGCAGCGTCCAGCCCGTGATGACGCGGTTGCTGCGCGTCGTGTTCTTCAGGACGACGTACTCCGCGTTGAGGCTCGTGTTGCTGCCGGTGTCCGACCCCGGTGAGTCGTACTGGACCTTGTAGACCATGACGGCCGGCAGGGCCTGAGCCTGCGTGGCAGCGGTGACCGGCCCGAGCAGGCCGAGGGCGATACCCGTCGCGGCGGCGACGGCGGTGGTGCGAGTGCTCACGGTTGCGTTCCTCGTTCGTCGACGCGCGACCGGTTGCCGCGCGAGATGCGTCGGCCGCTCCGGCGGGCAGGAGCCGGTGCCGGACCCGGCAGACCGGCGGACCCTTGCCAGGAGAAGGAAGCCAGGCCGGATGCGGTGACGCACGAGAAACCTAGGTCGGGAGCGCTTGCCCCCGCGGCGTTTTGGGCGAAGTGCCCGAATCCAGCCCCTCGCGGTAGATCGCCTGCGTCATCCCAGCCGGGCGCGGGCGCTGGAGGTGACGGTGATGGTCACGCCGCCGCCCAGCCGCTCGAGCACCCACCCGCTCATCGGCAGCGTGGCCCGACCCTGCAGTGTGACGACCGCGGTGGACCCGTCGGGGCTGCCGGTGCGGGGCACCAGACGCCAGTCGGTGACGCCGCTCGGCAGCGGGGTGCGTCGGAGGTGGGCCGCGGCCGCTGCGACCACGGACGCGTCGCTGAGGACGAGCCGGTCGGGCACACCCTCGGCGTAGGCCGCCCGCTCGTCGATGGCGTCGGCGGCGTCGAGCGCGGCGGCGTCTGCGGTGTCGAGCAGCCGCATCCGGGCCAGCTGGGCGGCGGTGACGTCGACCGCGCCGAGGATGAGGACCACGACGATGACGAACAGGCCGAGGATGAGCACGCTGATCTGCCCGCGGTCGCGGCCACGGGCAGACACGAGCCGTCGCAGGTGCCGGACGGGGTTCATCGGGCCACGAACCGGTCGACCGAGGAGACGTGGGTCGAGGAGACGGACACCGACGAGGGGACGTGGTCGGCGATGAAGTCGGGCACCAGCGGCAGTGCGACCTCGATGCGCGCCTCCGCGCGGACGAGGCCCTCGGCCCGCAGACAGGGCGAGCCGTCGCACGTCAGGCTGATCGTGGCGTCCTGGGTGAAGCCGAAGTCCTCGAAGGCGAGGTGTGCCGCCGCCGACGCGCGGGCGTACCCGTCGCCGTCGCCGGTGGCCGTGACGAAGGCCCGCCCGGCCTCCCGACCGGCCAGGGAGGCCGAGAACGAGGCCGCCTGGAGGCGAGCCATCGTCAGCACGAGGTACAGCAACGGCAGCAGCAGCAGGATGCCGAGGAAGATGAACTCGACCACGGCCCGGCCGTCGTCACCTGCGGCGCGGAGGCGGGCCCGCTGCGCACGGAGGAGGCGAAAGGCGTTGCGCCTGCGGCCGATCCTGGCGTGCTGCTGGGGTCTCACGGACCGGTCCCCCGCGTCGGCGGTCCGGGAGCGGCCGCGTCCTCCCGCCCACTGGGCGAGCCGGCCTGCGCCGTGCCGCCGGCTCCGTGCGACACGCTGCCCGCAGAGACCTGGTCCTCGCTGAAGGCCCGGCCGCTCACCGCCAGGGACTCGGACGGGCCGAGCGGCCCGACGACGGGCAGCGGCGCCCGGACGGTGACCTCCACGACCCGGACACCGTCCGGCGTCGTCCGTTCGTCGACGTCGACGTCCTGCGCGAACCGGGCACTGAGCGAGGAGGTGATGAGGGCCCGCGTCCGTGCGACGCCGTCAGCCGGTTCCGCGTCGGCCCGGGCGGCGTAGCGGGCACCCTCGGAGGCCGCCGAGATGAGCGTGTTGCGGACATAGAGCGCCAGGCCGATCTGGAAGACACCCAGGGCGACGAACAGCAGCAGCGCGGAGACCATCGCGAACTCGGCGATGGCCGAGCCGCGGTCTCGCGCCGCCGGCAACCGACAGACGGCAGGTCGGGCCGTGACCGCGTCCCTTCGAGGGCCCGCGGCCAGTGACGGTTCGGCGGTGCGGACGCAGCCCGTCGGGCTCGGGGCCGCGACGGCCGCGGTCACGGTCCCTTGACGTCGCCGATGGCTTCGCTGAACAGCTGGCCGAGCTGCGGCCCGGCGATGGCCCAGAGCGCCGTGACGAGGCCGGCTGTCATGATCGTGATGAGGACCCAACCCGGGACGTCGCCCCGGTCGTGGGGCCCACCGAGTCGGCGTGCGAGTGCCGCGAGAGCTGCGTCGTGCAGACGCGCGGGCGCTGTCGTCAGCTGCTTCATCTGTCTTTCTCCCTGTCTGGTCGGTTCACGGTCTGTGGAGGGCATCCGGACCTGAGGCGCGTCAGATCCGGAAGTGCAGGAAGCTCAGGCCCGGGTACAGGGCGAAGAGCACGGTGACGGGCAGGATGAGGAAGACGACGGGGACCATCATGAGGATCTCCCGTCGCCCGCCCTGCTCCATGAGCGTGCGGCGTCCGGCCTCGCGGACGTCCTGGGCCTGGGCGCGCAGGACCTCGGCGAGGGGGGTGCCCCGCTCGACGGCCACGACGATGCCGTCGACGAACCGGGTCAGGCTCATCAAGCCCGTGCGGTCGGCGAGACCACGCAGCGCGGTCGGCAGGTTGGCGCCCGCGCGGGCATCGGACAGGCAGCGGCGCAGCTCGTCGGCCAGCTCGCCCTGGGACAGGCGGCACACGCGGTCCAGCGCACCCACCGCCCCCTCCCCCGCGCTGACGGCGAGCGCGAGCAGCTCGGCGACGGTGGGGAACTCGGTGAGCATCCGCGCCTCGCGGCGCGCCGCTGCGCGCGACAGCATCCAGTCCCGGGCGATGATGCCTCCGAGGGTGCCGCACACGAAGACGCCGACGAGCGCGACCACGGGGAACCGCCGCTGCGCGACCGCGACAAGTCCGGTGACGAGCAGCCCCGCGAGGCCACCCAGGGTGCCCCAGAGCACCTGCTCGGCGCGGAAGCGGTCGAGGTCGGCGGCGCCGCCGGCCCGCAGCTGGCGCCGGACGACCGAGGGCGACCCGCCGAGCACCGAGCCGATGAGTCGGCCGAGCCGCGCGACGTACGGGGCGAGGAGGTCGCCGAAGCCGAAGGGACCCCGTGGGGCGGCCGGACGGCTGAGCAGCGTCGACGGGCGAGGGGCGTCCCTCAGGTACGGCTCGAGCCGTTCGTCCAGACCGGGGCGACGGCTCGCCGGCAGACCGGCGGCGACGAGCGCGAGCCCCGCCACGAGCAGCACGCCGACGACGGCGCCGGGCCACGACCAGCCGGTGCCGAGCAGGCGGGTCAGGGCCCCGCTCGTGCCGCTCACCGGAGCACCCGCTCTTCCTCCGGCAGCCGTCCGACCCAGACCATCGCGCGGTAGGCGACGAGGCAGACGGCCGCGCCGATGGCGAGGACGAGCCAGCCGACGGGAGAGGCGTAGGCGACGAGGGAGCGCCCGTTCAGGGCGAGCATCGCGAGGACGATCCACGGCGCGGCGACCGCGAGACGGGCCGCGTTGACGGTCCAGCTCTGGCGCGTCTCGAGCTCGGCGCGGGTGCGGGCGTCCTCGCGGAGGAAGGAGGAGAGCGTCCGGAGCAGCTTGCCGAGGTCGCTGCCACCGACCTCTCGGGCGATGCGCAGCGACTCGACGAGGCGGTCGGCGACGGGGTCGCTCAGACGCTCTTTGAGCCGGTCGAGCGAGTCGTGGAACCGACCGGTGGTGCGATAGTCCTCGGCGAACGCGGCGAAGGCCGGCCGCAGCTCCTCCGGCCCACGCGTCGACAGCTGCGAGAGCGCCTCCGGCAGCGCGAGCCCGGCGCGCACGCCGGACGTGACGTTGTCGACGACGTCGGGCCAGAGGTCGCGCAGCTTGTTGCGGCGTGAGCGGGCGCGCATCCGCACCAAGGAGATCGGTGCCGTTCCGGCCATGACGGAGAAGCACAGGGCGATCGGCGCGACACGGGTCAGGGCGAGGACGACGGCGAAGGTCAGCAGGAACAGGATGGTCGAGCCGACGACGAGGTTGGTGGGCGTGACCGAGGCGTACCCGGCCTGGTTGAGGTGGTCGCGCAGCTCGACGACGAAGCCGGACCGGCGTGGGCCGGACTCGGGCGCCGGCACCTGCGGCCAGAACGACCAGTAGACGAAGAAGACCCCTGCGCCGAGGAGGAGCCCGACGGCGAGCGGGGAGCTCATGCCGGCTCCCGGGCCAACAGTGCCGCGACGTCGTACCCCGCGCGCTCGAAGGCCTCGTGGTGCGGCGGGAAACCGTCGGCGCGGACGAGCCGACCGGCGCGCGTCGTGAAGAGGTCGGCGATCTCGACGACGTCACCCTCGGCACGACCGGGCACCGCCACGATCTCGCGAACCCGGCGCAGCCCGTCACGCTCGAGCGCGACATGGACGACGAGGTCGACGGCCGCTGCCACGGTCGGCACGACGAACCGGCTCGACACGTTCTCACCGGCGAGCAGCGGAAGGGTGCACATCTTCGTGACGGCCTCGCGGGCGCTGTTGGCGTGCAGGGTGCACATGCCCGGCACACCGGTGTTTGTGGATGCACAATAGAAACATGACCAAAAGGGCGGCCATCTACTGCCGCATCAGTCAGGATCGCACCGGCGCCGCACTCGGTGTCGAACGTCAGCGCACGGACTGTGAAACCCTTGCGGCTCGCCTCGGCTGGACGGTCGTGGATGTCTTCGAGGACAACGACTCAAGCGCCTACACGGGCAAGGCAAGGCCGCGCTACATGGCCATGCTGGAGGCCATCCGGACGGGCTCCGTCGACGCGGTGCTCGCATGGCACGAGGACCGCCTGCACCGGTCACCGCGCGAGCTGGAGGACTACATCGACGCATGCGAGCCCCGGGCGGTGGTGACCCACTTCGCGCAGGCCGGTGAACTGGACCTCGCGACGGCCAGTGGCCGTATGACCGCCCGCATCCGCGGCGCCGTGTCACGGCAGGAGTCCGAGCACAAGAGCGAGCGGGTCCGGCGGGCACAACTCCAAGCCGCTCAGGCGGGTAGGTGGCTCGGCGGTGCGCCACCTTTCGGGTGGAACCTCCAGCAGGACGGTGGCGCCACGCTGAACCGGCGCGAAGCCGGCGTGATCCGTGACGCGTGCGCCGCCGTGCTCGCCGGCGCAACCCTCGGCTCCATCGTCGCCGACCTCAACCGTCGAGGCATCACCACCTCGACCGGGAAGCCGTGGAACTACACGAGCCTCCGCCAGGTCCTCACACGGCCGCGCAACGCCGGGCTGTCGGTTCTCAACGGCGAGGTCGTCGGCAAGCTTATGTGGCCCAACATCGTCACCGAAGACACGTGGCGAGCGGTGTCCGCGGTGCTGACGGACCCGTCCCGACGACGCTCGTCGAGCAACCGCGTCCGGTGGCTCCTCGCCGGTATCGCGACGTGCGGCACGTGCGGGGCGCCGCTGAAGTCTGCGACGGTGGCCCGCAACCGCGCGAAGGGCACGACCCGGACCGTCTACCGCTGCCCAACGCCGGGCACCGGGCACGTCGCCCGGTCAGCCGAAGACCTCGACATCCACGTCACCGGGGTCGTCCTCGGGCTGCTGGCGCGGCCCGACTTCGCCCACGTTCTCACCCCGCCCACCAGTGCCGACGGAACGGCGCTGCAGGTCGAGGCGACGGCGATCCGCGCGAGCATGGACGAGGCAGCAGACCTGTTCGCAGCCGGCAGGATCACCGGGGCGCAACTGGCGAGGAGCACGGCGGGGCTCCGACAAAGACTCGACGACGTGGAGGCGGCGATGGCACGGGCGGCCCGTGGCACGGCCTTGGCGCCGTTCTCCGGCCGAGACCCGGCCAGGGTATGGGAGGCGTTGCCGATGGACCGGAGACGCGCCGTGCTGCGCGAACTCATGGAGGTGAGGGTGCTGCCGAGCATCAAGCGCGGCAATGCCTACGACCCGGACCTGGTACAGATCGTCTGGAGGCAGCCGTGATCGAGCGAGACGTCCTGATCGTCTGCAGCAACCGCACACGGCACCCGCGACGATCCCTAGTGCACATCGTCCCCGCCGACCCCGGCAACACGCGACTGCCGGAGGAGGCGCGGCGTCGCGGGTTCTACGCCAACGAGAGCCTCACCCGAACGACCCCGGCCGGCAGCAGGGTTACCGAGCGCGCCGACGTTCACATCAGCGACGCGGGGACGGTTCACGTACCGGCGTGCCCTACCTGCGGGCGCGCCCCGCGCATCCCCGCAGATCAGCTCGCCGCGGTCAGCGCTCAACTACCGCCGGACGCTCAGGGTCGCGTCGTCCTCGATATCTCGCGGCTACCTAACTAGCATTAGCACCACAACGGGCCGA
The DNA here is from genome assembly GCF_056755315.1 of Monashia sp. HAY1-2A. Lineage (NCBI taxonomy): Bacteria > Bacillati > Actinomycetota > Actinomycetes > Micrococcales > Intrasporangiaceae > Intrasporangium > Monashia sp. HAY1-2A. The sequence continues at coordinate 14,851 of NZ_JBNDHY010000074.1, read as the reverse complement.
GGAGCGTTTCCTCCTCGGGCAGACCGCCTCGCAGACACGCACGGGCGGTGCCTTTCCAGTGCCTTCTGGAGCCCGAAGTGTCATTCACCTCAGAACGCGCCCGCGTCGCGTCCCTCACCCGATCCCGGCGACCCGACGATGCCGTGCTCGTCGAGGCTCGGCGCAACATGCGCGCCGAGCGTCTCGCTGACGTCATCCGCAAGACGGTGGCCGAGGCGCCGCCGCTGACGCCCGAGCAACGCGACCGTCTCGCCCTGCTCCTCCGGGGCGGTGACGCCGCATGACTCCCGGAAACGACCGCGCCCCCATCCCGGAGGGACAGGGGGCGCAAGGGTCCGCGACGACCAAGCCCACTGTAACCACGTTCGGGGCGGCGCACCGACGACTCGTCGAGGCGCTCGTCAACAAGGGCTGCCGGGTCAGCGGCTCCAGCGCTCAGTGCCCAGCCCACGACGACCGCAACGCGTCCCTGTCACTGACCCGCAGCCCTGACCGCATGCTCGTGCACTGTCATGCCGGCTGCAGGACCGATGACGTCCTCGCCGTCATCGGTCTCACGATGGCCGACCTCTTCGACGCGGCTCCCATGGAACGGCCCCAATCACGGCTGGTCGCCACCTACCGGTACGAGGACGAGCAGGGGACGCTCCTCTACGAGAAGCTGCGCTACGAGCCAAAGAGGTTCCAGCAGCGCGCGGCCGATGGGACGTGGAGGCTCCTCGGCGTCCGCCGTGTCCTCTACAACCTCCCCGCGGTGCTCGACGCGGTCGCGTCCGGTCGGACTATCCACATCGTCGAAGGCGAGAAGGATGCCAACACGCTCAACGGGCTCGGTGTCGTCGCCACCACGTGGAGCAATGGCGCGTGGCAGCCAGGGGCGTCGTCGAAGTGGCGAGACGAGTACACGGAGGTCCTCAGGGGCGCCAACGTCGTCATCGTCCGTGACCGCGATGACGCCGGACGACACACCGCCAGCGACATCGCCCGCGCGCTACGCCCTGTCGCGGCGAGCGTAGTGGTGGTGGAGCCTGCTGTCGGAAAGGACGTCACGGACCACATCGCTGCGCAGCGTCGGCTCGACGAACTCGTCGTCATACCGTATTCCCCAAGCACGATCGAGGGAGAGTCCGGCGCCGGCGAGCAGCTGGAGGAAGACCCGTTCGCGTGGGTCGAGGGATGGGCAGGCCGGATCAACTGGCACGACCTATTCGCCGACGACGACCCAGACGAGGAGTGGCTGCACATGCCGCTCGTCGCTGCCCGCAGGTCCGTCGTCATCTACTCCCGACCGAAGGTCGGCAAGTCACTGCTCGCGCTCGAGCTGGCCGTCGGGCTGTCCCGCGGTCAGCGGGTGCTCGGGTACCAGCCGCCGCGCCGCGTCCGCGTCCTCTACGTCGACTTCGAGAACGACCCCAGGGGGGACATCCGCTCGAGGCTCGTCGCGATGGGATGCGGACCAAGTGACCTCGACCATCTCGACTACCTTTCCTTCCCGGCGCTCGCGGCCCTCGATACCGCCGTCGGTGCTGACATGCTCCTCGCGGCGGTCCGGGTGTACGACGTCGAGGTCGTCGTCATCGACACCGTCAGCCGCGCAGTCCAAGGCGAGGAGAACAGCAACGACACGTGGCTCGGGCTCTACCGACACACCGGCCTCCAGCTCAAGCGGGCGGGCGTCGCCGTCGTCCGCCTCGACCACTCCGGCAAGGACGAGGCGAAGGGGCAACGGGGCGGGTCCGCGAAGTCGGGCGACGTCGACGCTGTCTGGAGGATGACCCGCATCGACGGCGCCACAGACCGGCTACGCCTCGACTGCACCGACTCGCGCATGGTGGTCCCGGTCAAGGAACTGACCATGACCCGACGCAGCGATCCACTGCGTCACGAGGTCGACGGGCTCAACCTGCTCACCGAGCGCGAGTCCAAGGTCGAGCGGCTCATCCAACTGGCCGACGACGCCGGGCTGCCCGCCGACGCCGGCCGCGACGCCATCCGGGCGGTCGCCAAGGCCCACGACATCGGAGCCCGCAACGAGGTGCTGGCAGACGTCGTCAAGGCTCGAAAGTTGTCCCCGGCCCGTGGGGACACCCCTCCCGCAGGGACGACGAAGACGACATCGAGGCGCCGGGGACAACCGGGGACACCACTGCCGACCATGGCCGAGTCGCCGCACGAACCCACCCCTGAAGGGTGTCCCCGACCCACGGGGACAACCGGGGACACCGGTACGGCCCCACTGTCCCCGGGGCAACAACCCTATGGGTTGCCCCGAGGGGACAACCCGCGGGACACCGAGGACCGATGCCCAACCTGCGACGGCCCAATCGAAGAACTACGTGCCGTAGGTGGCCTCAACTGCCTGGCATGCCACGACGCGGAGGCCGCGTCATGAAGTGGCGGCTCAACCTCGTCAGCATCGACGGGACACGCGCCGCCGTCATCGGACCCTCGATCCCCGACGGCGCTCCCCCAATCGTCCGCGAAGGCCTCGCCCGCCGGGCCATCGTCAACAACGGAGGCACGTGCCCGTGCGGCGCGCGGATGCACCTACCGAGCCGCGCCGACCGTCGACAAGCAGCTCGTCGTCGGCAGCCCATCCACGTCGTGGCCCAGCATGACGACGACTGTCCCGCACTGATCGTCGAGCGCGACCGGTGGAGGTGGGCGCTGTGACCTCCTGGGGGCCGGTCGCTCCGGCGCACCGCTCCGGCGCTGCACCCGCGCGCGTCGAGAAGGAACTAGCGCGCGACCCACGGGTCTGGTCAACCGACACCGAGCCGCTACTCATCTGCACGAATCAACAACTAGGAGAATCATGTCCAAGGAGACGCAAGTCATCTCGTCGAAGGTGTCGCCCGAGGTGGCGGACCGCGTCGAGGACTACGCCCGCGAGCACGGGCTCACCATGTCCCTCGCGATCCGGCGCTTCATCGAGCGTGGCCTCGCGGCCGAGGGTGGGCCGGGTCCGATCGAGACGGCGACGCGACGGCAGGTCGGGGATGACGCCTCCGACGTGATCGCCGCAACAGCAATCGAACTGGCGCGCCGCCTTGACGTCGACCCGTCGAACGGCGTGCAGCACTCGCGCGAACTCCACCGCCTCATGGGCGTGCTCGACGCGAAGCGGGCGGCGGCCGAGCCGATCCAGCACGTCGACATGGCCGGGATCCTCGAGTCCCTCCTGACGCTGCGGCGGGCCGGGCACGGCACCTACTGCGCGCGGTGCGAGGGCGCGACGTCCCGGGTCGACGTCTGCACGTGCGAAGTGTGAAAGGACGAACTGCTATGGGCTGGAACAAGATCCCTACGAACGCCGTCGAGCTCCGCGTCGACCTCCTCGACGACATGCAACTCCGGGCACTCGTCCGGTGGTTCGAGTACGGATGCGAGCGCACGCCCGACGACGGGTGCGCGCTTTTCTTCCGGGACCTCGCCGCCGCCCTGCAGGAGGTGGTGCGGGACCGGCAGGTCGAGGACGACAACGAGGTCAAGGCGTCGCTGGCGGACGCCGACCTCCCGTCCGACCTTGTCGAATCCTTCGCTCTACTCGATGAGCCCGACACCGATCACGTGCTCGACGTGCCCGACACGCTCGCCGACGAGGACGCGCGTGGATGGGAACGGCTCGACGACCCGCCGGATGACGTACAGTGACAGCGCAACATCCTCCGTGGGTCGGGGCCAAGGTGCCCGGCGGAGGGGTCGCAGTTTTTCTCCGTGGTCGGGCAATCGCCCGGCGGAGGGCCAGCGTGGTCGGGCAAGCGCCCGGCGCGGCCACCGCGCCGATGTGCGCACTCCCCAAATCCACTTCCCTCACGGAGGAAGCATTCCCATGACCATTCGAGATGACGACTACCACGACATCGAGGCGACGGAGGAAAAACTCCGCGCGATGACGCGGACCCAGCGGGCCGCCGTACGCGCCGGCTGTGTGAGCCGGATCGCGGAACTGGACGGCTACGCCCGGCGCTCCGTCGCCCAGGACGAGGAACGCGAGATCGCCATGGACGTGCTCGCGAGAGTCGACGCGATCATCGCCGAGGACGAGGTCGACCGCGCCCGGCGTCACGACGAACTGGTGTCTCGGGCCGCGTCGCCCGGCAACATCGAGACGGTCGGGCAGGACACGACCCGGACGCCGTCGCACGGCGGCGACTACCGACGCGCCGCCTTCGGTGACCTCGCCCGCCGTGACTCGCTCGTCGACATCGACCCGTCGGATGCGCTGCGTCGCGCCGACGCCGCCCTCGAGGTGCTGCGTAGCTCGGGCGTGCCGGACGACGGCCTCCAGCGACTCGCCGCGCTCACCGCAGCCCCGGACAAGGACGAGTGGGGCGACCTCTACCCGGCCGCGAAGATCGAGCGGGCGCACGCCGCCGCGCAGACCGTCGCCCTCAGTGACCCGGCGTACCGGTCGGCCTTCGACAAGATCGTCCGGTCCCCGATGGGCTTCAACCTCGACCTCACCGACGACGAGCGGCGGGCGCTGGCGCGCACCCGGTCGTTCACCCGTGACCTCGCGGGCGACGTCCGCGACTGGGGCGCGACCGGCATCATGGGCGACTACTCGGCACGTGCCGCGATGTCCCTGACGGCCGCCAATGGTGGGTACATGGTGCCCTTCACCCTCGACCCGACGATCATCCTCACCAACAACGGCTCGGCGAACCCGTGGCGGGCGTGGGCGGCCCACCGGACGACGACCACGAACGACTGGAACGGCGTGAACAGCGCCGGGGTCAGCGCCGCGTGGCTCGCGGAGGGCATCGAGGCTGGGGACAGCAGCCCGACGGTCGCGCAGACGAAGATCACGCCGTCGAAGGCCGCCGCCTGGGTCTTCGGCTCGTATGAAGTCCTCGACGACTCCGACTTCGCCCAGAACCTCCCGTCCCTGCTCGGCGACGCGAAGGACCGGCTGGAGGAGGCCGCGTTCGCGACCGGGACCGGGACCGGGCAGCCGTTCGGAGCGGTCACCCGGGCGACCGCCACGGCGCTCGGCGGCGGCGCGATCACGGCCGCCGGTATCTACTCGCTCCACCAGGCACTGCCCGCCCGGTTCCGCAACGGCCGACCCGGGTGGTTCGGCAACGTCGTGGCCCTCGACCAGCTACGGCAGACGCCGCTGTTCACCGGGTCGCAGCAGCCGCTGCTTCAGGGGACGGCGATGGCCCCGTTCGGCGAGCCTGCGTACGAGTCGACCACGATGGACGCGGTGATCGGCGTCGGCGGGCACAAGGTCGTCCTGTACGGCGACGGGAACCACTACCTCATCGTCGACCGGGTCGGGATGAGCGTCGTGTATGACCCGATCGTCAAGAGCACGGCGAACGGCCGACCGACCGGCCAGGCCGGGTGGTTCGGGTTCTGGCGGGTCGGTGCCGACTCGTCGGTCGCCGGCACGTCGACCGCGCTGAGGGTGCTCTCCCTCACCTGAGGCGTGGCGGCGACGGGTCGGTTCTCGGACCCTGCTTCAGGCTCGTCGCCGCCACCTACGCCGACGCCCGACCTGCCACACCTCCGGCGGTCGGGCGTCGTGCACATCCGGGACCGGGCGTGGACACCCCGCTCGCGCGCGTGGCGGCCCGAGATGCCGTCCCTGGCGGCCGCAGCGACGTGCGTCGGTGTGGTTGCCCCGACCCGGTCCAACCGGGCCGCACGGGCCGTTCTAGCGAATTACGCGAAAGGCCTTGTGCCAGAGGGAGTCTCGGGTGTTCTGCTGGTCAGGCATCACACCAACCACCACCACCGAGGAGCCACGATGACCACCACGACCAGCACCCCCGCCGCCGCCTCGACGACCACCCCGAAGTCGCCGCGCACTCGAAAGCCTGCAACCCCCAAGGCGGCCACGGCCAAGGGCTCGAAGGCAACGCCGAAGCCGGCCGCCACCAAGTCCGCGACCCCGGCCAAGCCGGCGCCGGTGCCCGCCTCCAAGGAAGGCACTCAGAAGTGCGCCGGCGCGTGTGGCAAGGTCCTGCCGATCACGAAGTTCCCGACGAAGGCTGCCAAGCCAGGTCAGGCCCCGTCCCGCGGGAAAGTCTGCCGTGCCGACATGGCCGCAGCTCGGGCAGCGAAGAAGGCCGCCGCCGCGAAGTAGTTGCTACGCCCACTGGGCCGCTCACCCTGTCCCTGGGTGAGCGGCCGTTTCCATGGTCCGACGGTAATGCGCGCCGCTTCCGAGGCGCGCGCCACCCCGCGACCTCTTAACAAACCCCTGGCCCCCGGGCATGGCAGTATGACCGCCATGTCGCCGAGTGAGATTGCCGAACCTGACGCGCCCCTATTCATCCCGGATCGCTTCGAAGCACTTCGGGACAGAGTCGAACTCGAAGCGATCGTTACGCCGGTAGAAGGCGCACTATCGGTCTTTGACGACGCCTTCGCGGATCTGGCCTCTTCGGGGCGTGGGGCGATGATGGTGCTGCGAGGCGCCAGTGGTGCTGGAAAGTCGACCTTCTTAGACACACTGCACATGTTCCGCACAGGCGTCGAGACAAGGCGAATTCCCTTTGGCGCAAGCATTGCGGAGGTCTTGAACGACCTGCCTATTGCGGAAGAGCCAAGACTTGTTGTCATCGAGGGCCGAGAAGCGCTGGGCAAGGTGTCAGAGGCCGAGATCGAAGAAGGTCTTCATTCAATTAATGCCTTCGTCCGCGCCCCCGCGGGCAGCGACACACTCGTAGTCTGGCCCACCAACAATGACAACATCGCCGAGCAAGTAGCGGCCACTGCGTACACGTTGGGTGGCGACGCCCTGCTGGGGACGGACGAGCCGGTGTATTTATTCGCTGGCCCGGTGAAGAGCGACTGGGTGGACATCGCCGAGCGGACAACGGCGGCCCTGAACTCAGGCGCTGGCCTATCCGCAATGGGAATCTCTGAAGAACGCGCGGTCGCACTACTGGACGGTTGCGAGACGATTGGCTCGTACCTGAAGAAGATCAGAACTGAACTTCGACGCAACGGCCGTGAGGTCCGCAAGCTCATCGCAGCGGAACGGTGTCGACTGTGGACGATCGTGATTTCCGCGAACGAGTCCGAAGGGGATGTCGCCGCCTTGACGCGGGGCGGGTACTCCTTTGCTGACGTGGATCGACTGATGACGGCAACAGGTGCCAACGTGGTCGCAGAACTGAAGCAGCACCCCGAGAAGTTGGGAATTCTCGGGACTGTCTTGGATGCACGCATTGTGCACGTCGACATGGTCACTGCCCTCGCGGTCGTGCGCGAGTTCGGTAGTGAGCGACTCCACTCCGCCATGAAGTCGCGGAGCATGACAACGACCGGCGACGGTTCCGCAGTGGAGCGACTCTGCAAGAGTGAAATCGGCACCCTCTTGTCCGGCGCCAACCTTGGCACCCGTAAGCGTGGCCCCAAGCCTGGCAATAACACCGTGGCGGCGATGAAAAGCATTGCCGCAGTAGCATCGTCAGACGACGTCGCGTGTAACCACGCATTCGCGGAGGCATTGCTCGCGGCAAAACTGATCGACTCCTACACCCTTGAAGCAGACCTAGGAACGGGGCTGAAGAGGCGGACAGACCTGCTTGTGCTACGCGACGGCGATAGTCTTCGGCTTGAATTCATGTGGCGCTCGAAGGCGGGCCGTGCCGACATCTCCAACTACGTATTGGGCAAGTTGGCCAACTACGGCAAAGCGATCGGTTTCCTGAGCTGAGCGACACGGCGTCCTGACTTGAATCGGTCCATGGCGCGCACCGGGCAACGGTCCCGAGGGGTCCCGGCAGATTGGCCCCGGCATTGTGATCGAACATTATTTGCCACACCGCTGTTCAGGGCGATGAGCAGGTCGAGGCTCTCCTCCTGGCGCACCTCGCCGACGATGATCCGCGAAGGACGCATCCGCAGCGCCTCCTTGACGAGGCGACGCAACGGCACCTCGCCGGTGCCCTCGAGGCTCGGCTGGCGACACTGCATCGACGCGACGTCTCGCAGGGGGATCTTCAGCTCGAAGACCTCCTCGCACGTGATGACTCGCTCCCGCGGCGGGATCGCCGCGGCGAGGCAGTTGAGGAGCGTCGTCTTGCCGGCCTGGGTGCCTCCGGCCACCAGGACGTTGAGGCCGCTGGCGACCGCGGCGCCGAGGAACGTCGCGGCCTGGCGGGTCAGGGTGCCGAGCCGGACGAGGTCGTCGAGGTGGTCGGCCCTGACGACGAACTTTCGGACGTTGACCTGCCAGTGGGTGCGGGTGATGTCGGGGATGACGACGTGCAGGCGGGACCCGTCGGGCAGGGTGGCGTCGACGAACGGGCTGGACAGGTCGACGCGTCGCCCGGTCGTCCGGAGCATGCGCTCGACGAGGTCACGGACGTCGTCGGCGGTCAGGATCGTCGGCGTCAGCTCGGCGACGCCACCGCGTGCCACGAAGACCTTGCTCGGCTCGTTGATCCAGAACTCCGCCCGTACCGTTTGCCAACACTGGCAGCGTTGGCAAAGGTCGCCTGACCTGCAGAAACACCGTTGGCATCGAGAGGAGAGGAGAGATCCGACTGAGTCCGCTGCGGACTTACTGCGGACCTGAGAGCCCGATGTGTCCGGTTTGCCGGACAAAAGCGGCCCCGCCGCGCGATGCTGCGCGCGACGAGGCCTAGACCGATCACCCAACTCACCTGGAGAACGATCATGAACAAGAGTGTTTCACCGGCCCCCCGATACGTCCGGACCGAGTGCCTTTCGGCCGAGCTCCTCTGGCCCATGGACAGGGCCGAGCAGTTCCGTCAGCTCGCGATCGAGGCGACGGGGCGCGACTGCCTGCACGAGCCCGGCGAGCGCTGCCCGCTCCTGCCTCGTCGCGCACTTCACGGGCTGCGCCGGTAGCGGCTCGAGCGCGTCACCCGGCCCCAGGACGCGGCTGCCCTTTCAGACGGCGTCAGGGGCGGGCGCACCTCGAGGAGACCGACGATCTCCTCGAGGTGCGCCTCGGTGAAGCGGAACGACTTGCCGACGCGCAGGTGCGGCCATTCCCGCCGGCGGCACCGCTCCTGGACGAACCACAGCGACTTGCCGAGTGCTTCGGCCAGGTCCGCGTCGGTCAGGACATCCACTCGCAGCCATTGCGGCAGAAGGCCTTGGCGCCGGTGGTCCGTACCGGCTCTGACCGGCCGGCGAAGCGGTGATCGGTGTAGGAGCGCAGCAGCGGCTGCCCGCAGGTGGGGCAGGGTTCGTCCTCGAACTCGAGGACGCCAGTCGTGCTCGTCGGCTCAGGCTTGGGCGGCCGTCGGATCGGCCCGGTGTACTCGGTCGGCGTCATGCTTCAACCTTGCCAGAGTGACGGGTCGAGCTCGACGGGGCGGCCCCATAGATGCCAGCCGCCCCAGGACGTCGGATGCCACCCGTCGGCCTCGATCCCGCCGTCGAGGAAGCGCCCGATCAGGCCGCGGAACCACTGCGCCGCGGTCTCAACCTGCTCCGGCGTGAGCGTGTCCCGCACGAGCAGGCGGAACTGTGCCCCGTCCTTGTCTCCGATGACACGAGCCAGGATGTAGGCCATGTGCTCGTCGAGGGCGCCGTCGAAGGCGTCGCGCTCGATCGGCGTCCCGAAGTCGTGCAGCACCTGCTCGTGTGGCCCCATGACGCCCATCTTCGCCTCAGTCGAGGCCGAGCGGCCCGTTGAACCGCTTCTGCTTCAGGAGGGACTGCCAGACCAGCCGTCCATCCAGGTACAGGTTGACCTGCGTCGGTGGTTGCTCTTGTGCGGACGGCCTTCCGGCTGCCACCAGGGCCTTCTGGCGGGAGGTGTTGGCGTCGTAGACCCTGCTGCCGCCCGGCAGGTTGACGAGCTCCGGGCCGTACTCACCCACCCATGACAGGCCACCGCGCCAGGAGGCGGTACCCATCGCGTTGCCGGCGTGCGCGACCAGGTGCCCGATGCCGCCGACTCCGGCGATGAGCGACCGGGCCGCCGACGACATCGAGGCGCCCACCGACAGCGTGATCGGAACGGTCTTGCCCTTGATCGCGGCGATCTCGGCCCGGATCGACTGCGCCTGGCGCGTGGCCGGCTGCGTCGGGACGGTGATGCTCGTCTTCTTCGCCGGCGGGGTCTTGTTGATCTCGCCGTTCATGGCCCGGACGGCGTCCTTGGTGAGGCCGAACTTGTTCGCCATGTCCTCGGCCGCGCGTCGGTTCCCGCCGTTCATCTGCATCGCCAGCTTGATGAACTTGGTCCGGGCGTCGTCGATCTGCTTGCTCGCGGACTTCAGGCTGCCGCCAGCCTCGAGCGTCTTGCGTGACTGCTCGCCGGCGGCCTTCGCCAGGTCGAGGAGCGCCGACTTGTTCGCACGGCCCTTCGCCGTGTTGATGTCGAGCGTCCGGCCGTTCTCCTTGAGCGCCTTCGCGGCGTCGTCGACTGCAGCCTCGTAGGCGATCGAGGCGTCGGCGGCGTCGAGGTTGCGCGAGTAGTACTCGGCGAGCTCCTTGTTCACGGCGGCCATGTCGACCTTGGCGCCGCCGGCCGCGGTCGCCACGGCACCGAGGGCGCCGGCGAAGATGTCGCTCGCGCCGGCCGCGTCAGTCGCCGCGGATGCGCCGTTCACGTGGGCCTTGTTTAAGGCGTCCTGCTGAATCTTGGCACCGGCGGCCGCGTTCTTCGACCGGAGCGCTGACTGCGTGACACCATCGAGCGCCCGAGCCTCCTGCGTGAAGGCGCCCAGCCCCTTCTGGTGCTCGTTCGTCAGGGCGACAAGGTGCGAGATGGCGCCCTCCGCGCGACTCCCGCCGGCCATGAGGTCGTCGGCGAGCTGGCCGAAGTTGATGCCGAGCTGCTGGACGAGCTGGACATCCTCGGGGGACAGGTCGCCGATCATCTTCTTGACGATCGACGTGCGCGTGTTGTCGGTGAACGCCCCGGTCTGCTGGTCGAGGGTCGCCGTGAGCTCGTCGGCGTAGGCCTTCGCGTCGGCCTGCGCCTGCATCCACATCGTGAGCCCTACCGTCGCACCGGTGAGCGCGAGACCCCAGGGGCCGCCGAGCAGTCCCATCAGGCCGGCGCCCGCACCCTTGAGCCCCTTCATCGCAGCCTGCCCGGCGGTGAGCCCGCCGGTCAGCGACGAGAACCCGGCCTTGAGCCCGGTGAACCCGCCGCCCGCCTCCTTCGCGTACATGCCCGCCAGGCGCAGCGACGAGCCCCACTCCTTGACCGGGCCCGCACCCTTCTGCGCGACGCCGGTGATCCGGTCGCCGGCGAGCCGCCACACACCGAACGCGGCCGCGCCCGCGAGGACCGGGCCGGGGATCTGCGACAGCGTGTCGATGAGGTTCCCGCCGACGTCGACGAGCGTGATCAGCCCGGACGTGCCGGCGTCGAGCACGGGGATGAGCCGCTGCCCGATCGCCTCCTGCAGGTCGCCGAACTTGTTCTTGAGGATCTCCATCCGACCCTCGGCGGTGGCGCCCTCCTGCGCGGCGAACCCGCCCACCTGAGTGCGGAGCCCGGTCATGAGCTCGGTGAAGTTGCCGGCGGCCGAGCCCGTGTCCTTGAAGTTGATACCAACCTCTTTGAGGGCTCGACCCTGGCCCATCATCGCCTTACCGACGACGTCGACCGCGGTCGGCAGATCCTTGCCCGTCTTCTCGGCGTAGTCGAGGATGAGCGGCATCAGCTGCTGGATCTGGGTGCCCGTGAGCTTGTACTGCGCGAGCATGCCCTGGGCGGCCGAGATCGCGTCGCCCTCGAACTTCGTTGTGTTCTGCAGGGCGTTGGCCTGCTCGTCCATCGAGGCGATGGTCACGTCGGCGATCGCGGGGAACCGCTTGTAGGCGTCCTCGAGGACGCGGTGCTTCTTCTCGGCGTCCTGGTAGGCGGCGACCGAGTCGATGCCGAACTTGACGACGGCCGCGCCGGCGAGCGCCGCCCCGGCGGCCCAGGCCTTCGACGCGCCGTCGATGAGGCTCGAGCTCTTCTCGGCGGTGTCGGCGACGCCCTTGATGCTCTTCGAGGCCGTGCGGTCCTCGCCGAGCAGCAGGTACTTGAGCGACAGGTCTGACATCGGGTGGGCTCCTCAAGTCCAGGGAGGGCTGGGGGTGGTGGCTCCCCCCGCCGCCGAAAGGAGACGCGGCAAGGGGAGCCACCTCTGAGCGCCTCGGGCCTCCCCGAGACCCGCACGCCGTTGAGGCGCGCGCGGAGCGGGTCTTGGGAGGGCGTGGCGGCGCCTCGTGGGATCACCGGACCACGAGGCGCCTCGTCGACGAGGCGCCCAGGTCTTGGGTCACGTCTGGTTGAGCAGACGGAATCCCTGGTTGTTGGCCGAACCGCCGCCGATGCGGGCGTACGCGAACCAGCCGCGCTGCCCGGTCGGGCGATTGTTCGTGACGTCGAACAGCTGCGGGACGAGCTCTACGGACATGCCCAGCCGCTGCGGGATGACGTAGTTCCTGAAGTCCCCGACGACCGCGACGTTCGTGTGCACGCCCGATGTCGTCAGGTCCGTCATGTACGAGCTCGAGGCGACGGGGCGCGTACGCAGCGTCTGCACGAGGCCGGACAGGTCGGTGGTGACCCAGGAGAGATTGTTGCCGTTGCCGAAGCCGGCGACCTTGTCGTTCGCAGCCCAGGACATCAGCCAGGTTGCGCGGCTCTTGAACCGGTCGGGCAGCGCCTCCCAGGCCTTGTTGACGTCGGTCGCTGCGAACGTGCCGGCCGTGCCCAAGAGCACCTCGACGGTGGTGTCCGCGTCGAGCGCGGTGACGATGCCCTGCGGCTCGCCGGTGCCCGAGCCGCGTACCAGCTTGTCGGCGAGCAGCTCGTTGTAGCCCTCGCCGAGCAGCGCCGCCATCTCCTCAGCGAAGCCCGGGTAGTCCATCCCGACCTCGATCGAGAACGGGATGAAGCCGCGCGCCGTGAAGACGTCGATCGACGGCTGCGTCAGCGTGGGCGAGTCGTCCGAGACGGCCGAGGCCTCGGCGTCGAACGACCAGGAGACGCCGGCCGAGCTGACGCCCTTCCACCGGTTGGTGGTGACCGGGACGACCTTGCCGAGCTCGAGCATCGGGTTGCCCGAGCCCTGGGCGGTCATGATGATCGAGGGGTCGATGAAGACCGGGACGCCGAAGCCGCCGGCGGTCGTGACGCCCTCGGACATCGCACGGGACTCCAGCCGCTCCAGCTCCTCGAGAGCGCGCAGGGCGCCGGCCTCCTCGTCCGTCAGGATGGGGTGCTGGCGCGTCATCACCCGCTGCCACGCGGAGCGGTAGGCGTCGCTCTCGGTGATGAGCATCCGCTTGGCCAGGTAGGTGCCGTCGAGGTTCGGGTTGTCCTCGGAGAGCGACGTGCGCAGCATCGCGTCGATCTTGTCCTGGGCGGCCGCCGGCAGGTCGCGGCCGCGCTGCTCGAGGCCTCGCAGGGCCATGTCTCGGGCGGCCTCGCCGGAGATCCGGTGGACGTCGTCGACGCCGCCGGCGAACGGGTTCTCGCCGCGGTGGAACGCTGGCCCGTATGCGGTGCGCAGCGTGCCCGGCTGCTTCTCGAAGACATCCCGCATCTTGCGGTAGTTCTCGATCCGGTCCCGCAGGCGGATCGCGTCGTCGAACGCCTGGTGCTCCTCGTCGGAGAGCGCGCGGACTTCACCGCGCTCGTCACAGAAGTCGTCGCGGAGGTACTGGTCGACGACAGCGAGCCAACCTTCCAGCTCGCTCACGGTGGAGCGGCCGAGGACATCCTTGTTCAGGCTGGCGAGGTCGGAGAACTGCTTCTTCTTGCTCATGTGAATGACACCTCGAGTGCGCGATGGGGTCGCTGGAGCGGATTGCTCAACGGCGACTTGGTTCAGCGTCCCGCCGGCGGCCACTGCTGGGTCCGCGTTTCGGGGTGATGCACTCGGGCGTACGTCCGACTCCACGCCGGAACGGTTTGCGACGTCCTCGAGAGCGAGAGTAGCGCCCGCGGCTGACAGTGGCGAGCACGTCAGGCCCTCGGCATGTTGTGCAGCCGCGTGTCCTCGAGCAGCTGCTCGACCTGCTCCGGCATCCGCCCGTGCAAGGCCGTCACGATCTCCACCATGGCCCGCGCCAGGTCGAACACCTCGACGGCCTTCGCGCCGCCGAGCAGCGCCCGCACCTCGACCTCGTCGTCGCGCAGGTGCGCCCACACCCACGCGGCCGCGCGCTGCAGCGCCTCGCGGTCCTGGTCGGTGTGCCCGATAGGGGCGACGTTCATGCTCGGCTCCTTTGAGATGGGGGGATCTCCGCCTCTGCCTCCGCGCGGCGCGCTTCATGCGGGACATGTCCCGGGACACGACCGGTCCGGGAGGGAGAAGCAAGTTGACTGGCGGGTCTGTGCGGTGACGCCTCCCCGTCGTGACCCCGGCCCCCGGGGTGGCGTCGGTTGTGTGCGGCCTCGAGCGCGGTGGCGAGCTCGGCGCTGTGCTGGGCTTCGGCGTGGCGTCCGGCGTCTCTATGCGCTCGTGCGGTGTTGTGCGCGTCCGCGATCGCCTGGTCGAGCTGCGAGGCGGTGAGGGCGCGGCCGGCGGCGAACGCTGCCTGTTCGATGGCGCTCTTGGTACTGGTCATGAGGCCTGCTCGTCGACGACGTGATGGTGGTTGTTGGGCGGCAGACCGCAACAGGGCGGCTCGCCATTGGGACCGGGCGGGCGGTAGGGATGCGGCGGCATGAGCAGGCGGGGCGTGCGCGTCTCCTCGGGCGCGGCCCGACGCGCGCCAGCGCGGTCGGGGCCGTCGCCTCGTCCCTCTCCCTCCCTTGGGGTCGGGACGGGACGGGAGGGGATCTGTCTCTTATACACATCTCCTAGCCCACGAGACGCGTAGTAATCTGGGGGGGGGGGGTGTGTTTGGGGAGAGGGGGGGGGGGGGGGGGGGGGGGGGGGGGGGGGGGGGG
>NZ_JBNDHY010000073.1:0-22455 GCF_056755315.1 Monashia sp. HAY1-2A | reverse complement strand
CCCCCGCAAGACCCAACCTGCCCCCTCAGATTACTACGCGTCTCGTGGGCTCGGAGATGTGTATAAGAGACAGGGCGTTGCGGGCCGTCGCGGGCGACGACGTCGGAGTCGGCGTCGCCGTCAACCTCCACGTGCCGCGTCCTGTCGACCCGTCCAGCCCTGGCGACCTCGAGGCGGTGCGCAAGGTCGACGCCCTGGCGAACCGGGCGTTCCTCGGGCCGATGCTCGAGGGCCGTTACCCGGAGGACCTCGTCCGCGACGTCGCCGGCGTCAGCGACCTGGGGTTCGTCCACGACGGCGACCTCGAGCAGATCGCCCTGCCGCTCAGCGTCCTGGGCGTCAACTACTACGCGAGCTGCCTGGTGCGCGAGCACGTCGGCACCGGCCCGAGGGAGACGGCCGACGGCCACGGCGACGGCGCGAGCCCGTGGGTGGGGGCCGACGACGTCGAGTTCCCGGCCACGGCACCGCCGCACACCGCCATGGGGTGGAACATCGACCCGGCGGGCCTGACCGAGCTGCTCACCGACCTGGCGGCGCGCTACCCCGGCCTGCCCCTGCTCGTCACCGAGAACGGGGCCGCGTTCCCCGACCGCGTGGACGCGGACGGCCGCGTCCGCGACGCCGACCGCACCGACTACGTCCGCCGGCACCTCGAGGCCGTCGCCGACGCGATCGAGGCCGGCGCCGACGTGCGCGGCTACCTCCTGTGGTCGCTGCTCGACAACTTCGAGTGGGCCTACGGCTTCGAGCGGCGCTTCGGCATCGTCCACGTCGACTACGACACCCAGGCCCGGACCGTCAAGGACTCGGGCCGGTGGTACGCCGGTCTGCTCGCCCGCCACGAGGCCACCTGGTGCGGGGGAACCGCCGGCGACTGACCGGCCCCACCGACCCGCACGCCGAACGGCCCCGCCCACCTGCTCGTGGGCGGGGCCGTTCGTGTCGGTCCGACAGGGGACTACGGGACTACCGGAGGGTGAAGGAGGAGATCCGCACCCCCTTGTCGAGGACGAGGTAGAGGTCCTCCGTGCCCGCCGACGCGGTGACCGACCCCGTGACCGACGCGGTGACCGGGCGGTACGTGTAGACGCTGCCGGTCGGCGCCACGGTGGCCCGTCCGACCACCGGACCGGTCGGGGACCCGAGACGCAGCTCGACGGTGGCGTCGGCCGGCCCGTCGAGCGCCGCCTGGGCGGTGAACGTCAGGGGCCCCGAACCGAGACGGGCGTCGCGGTAGACCGCCCAGCCCCCGGCCTCGGGGGCCGTGATCGACGTACCCGCCGCCTTGGACTCATCGACGAGGGTGATGCCCGAGTAGTCGTCGAAGTTCATCGCCCTCGTCGCGACGCCCAGGTCACGAGCAGGCACGACCTCTCCGCGGACGTCGATCGACGTCCGTGCGCGGATGTCCGCCGACGACCGGCCGACGAGAAGGTCGTGCACCGAGCGCTCGACGACCCACCGGCCGCGCGTCACGTCCCACACCACGAGGTCGGCGGCCCTGACCTTGATGGCCACCTGCCGGGACTCGCCGGGAGCGAGCGTGACCTTGGCGAAGCCGAGCAGTCGCCGTTGCGGCTGCGGGGTCCGCGAGGTGCGCTGGTGGTCGTAGAGCTGGACGACGTCCGCACCGGCGCGGGTGCCGGTGTTGCGGACCGTGACCCGGACGGTGACCGTGCCGTCCGGCGCCACCGATGCGGGCGTGGCGGTGGCCCGGCCGTACGCGAAGTCGGTGTAGCTGAGGCCGTGCCCGAACGGGTAGAGCGGTGTGCCCTCGTAGTACTGGTACGTGCGCCTGCTCTTGATGATGTCGTAGTCGTGGATGCTCGGCAGCGTCGTGCCCTCGCGGTACCACGTCTGCGTCAGGTGGCCCGACGGGTTGACGTCGCCGAAGAGGACGTCGGCGAGCGCGTTGCCGGTCTCCTGGCCGGCGTGCGTCGTCCAGACGATCGCGGGAACGGTCTGCTGCGCCCAGTCGATCGTCTCCGGGTAGGAGGTCTCCAGCACGAGCACGGTGTGGGGGTTGGCGGCGAGCACCGCCTCGACGAGCCGCCGCTGCGCTGCCGGGAGCTCCATGCTCGTGCGGTCTCGGTTCTCGCGGCCGTTGATGAACGGCATGCTCCCGACGACGAGGACGGCGGCGTCGCTGCGTGCTGCGGCGGCCGCTGCCTGCGCCGTGCCGCTGCTCAGGGTCTCGCGCGTGAACCGGCTGGCCTCCGACGCGGACCTGGCGTCGACGCGCAGGACGCCGTCGGGCCCGACCCGGACGTAGGTGCCGCCGCCGTACCAGCTCTCCCGCGTCTCGTAGCCCGCGTAGCGCAGGACGACCGACCCGTCGGGCTGGTTCTCGATGGCGAACTGCTGCTGGACGAACCACCCGTTCGGCTGCTTGTCCTTGGTGACGAGGGCCGACCCGGTGTTGCCCACGACGTTGCCCGTCGAGACGTTGCGCAGCGTGACGACGTCCTCGCCCCAGTCGAAGACGTCGAACTGTGCGGCCGGACCTGCGGTGTCGCCTGCTGCGGCCACCGTGTCGGAGCCGGTTGTGCCGCGAGAGGTCACGTACTTGCCGGTCGCCTTGTCGCGCAGGGCGATCCGGTCGACACCCTCGACGGTGCTCACCGAGCCGGAGCTGCCGAGCCGCTTGGTGATGCCAGCAGCCGGCGTGACCGTGTAAGGGGCGTTGCCGCCGTACCAGTCGCTGTAGACGGTGTCGGCGAGCTGGCCGATCACGGCGACCTTCTGGTCCCTCGCTGCGTCGAGGGGGAGTGCGTTCCTCGAGTTCTTGAGCAGGACCATCGCCTCGGCCGCAGTCGTACGAGCCAGCTGCTGGTGCTCGGGGGCGTTGACCTCCGAGGCCCCGAGAGCCCCGTACGGCCCGCCGTCCGGGTCGAACTCGCCGAGCCGGAACCGCAGGGTGAGGGCGTGCGACGCTGCGGCGTCGACGTCCGCCTCGGTCATGAACCCCTTGGCGAGCGCCTCCTTGACCGCGGTGGTCATCGAGGTCGGGTCGGCGTTGTCCGCCACGTAGCCGTCGATGCCGGCCCTGAACATCGCCGCGTCGGCCTCGGGCTGGGTGTCGAAGTAGTGCTGGGAGCCGACGAGGTTGCCGGGGGCGAAGGCGTCACTGACGTTGTAGAGCGGCGTCTTCGAGACGGACCGCAGCTGGCCGATGAGGGGGTCGACCGTGGAGGGACGCCCGTTGACGAGGTTGTACGAGGCCATCATCCCGGTGGCCGCCCCGGCCGCGAGCGGCGCCGTGAACGCCTTGAGCTCGTACTCGTTGAGGACGCGCGGTGGCAGGTTCGAGGACGACGTGTCGCGCTGCGCCTCGTTGTTGTAGCCGATGAGGTGCTTGAGCGTCGGCGCGGCCTTGAGGTAGGTCGTGTCACGGCCCTGGATCCCGGAGCCGTAGGCCGTGGCGACGGCGCCGGTGAGCAGCGCGTCCTCGGAGTAGCCCTCCTCGTTGCGGCCCCATCGCGGGTCGCGCAGGAGGTTGACGACCGGCGCCCACAGGTTGAGGCCCCACACCTCGGGGTCCTTCGCGTGCAGGCCGCGCGCCTCGTCACCGACGGCGGAGCCGACCTGCTCGACGAGCCCGCGGTCCCACGTGCTGGCCAGGCCGAGCGCCTGGGGGAACTGGGTGGCGGTCGCGGTCACGACGTTGCCGTTGTCGCGGTGGTCGTTCGACCACGCGACACCGTGGAGGGCCTCGGTGCCCGCCTTGAAGATGCCGATCCCGAGCCGCGGGACGGGCTGCTGGTACTGGTGGAGCAGCCCGATCCGCTCGTCGAGCGTGAGTCGGGACATGAGGTCCGCGACCCGCTGCTCGATGGGGAGCCTGGGGTCGCGGAAGGGAAGGTCCGCTGCGGTGACGACCGCACCGGTGGCGGCGCGCGGAGCGACGAGCGCTCCGGTGGCCGCGACGACGACGGCCGCCGCGAGGGCGGCCGTCCTTCGGGTCTGCCTACGTCTCACAGATCGTGGGGGGTGGACCACGCTGTCCTCCTGATAGGTGTCGAAGCGCTTCGAGTCGAAGCGCTTCGACTCTGTCAGTGCCACCTGGGGCGGTCAAGGGGCCGACCACGTACGTGGACGGAATACGTGCCCGTCTACGTATCTCCCCCGATTCGCCGAGGTCGGCCGACCGCGACCGTGGAAGACGTGATGCAGAACCCGACCAGACGCAGCGCCTGTCCTCGGCGCACCGTCAGGACCACCGACTAGCCGCGTTCCACCCGAGGAGCTCCCCATGTCCATCGCACCCACGGCCTACCGGGTCGAGACCCACGCCCCAGCGCTCGACGTCAGCGTCGTCCCCGTGACGGAGCTGTCGGTGGGCGACCTCGTGTTCGACACGGAGGGCATCGCCCACGCCCTGGTGTCGGTGGAGGTGGGGATGAACTCCACGGTCTGGATCCAGCGCGTCGACCTGCCCTACGTCGAGCACGTCACCGGGGCGATCCTCGTCGCCCGCGCCGCGTCGGAGCCGGGTGCTCGCCCCCGCTGGACGAGCGCGCTCGCCGGCTGAAATCCGTAGCGATCTCCGTAACTCCCCGGATGTCGCGACACCCGTGAGGGACGACGCTGGAGCGAGGTCCAGCAGCAAGGACAAGGAGGTGAAGGTCATGGACGACTCCCAGGCACCGCGCAGCGACGACGCGTCCGCCCCGGGGCGGCGGGGTGCCGCCCGTGACTACATCCGGTTCGTCGCGCTGGGCGACTCGGCCTCGTGCGGCGTCGGAGACGCGACGCCCGACGGATGGCGCGGCTGGGCCAGGATCCTCGCCGACTCGATGGCGACGGACCACTACGTCTCGTTCTGCAAGCTCGCCGTCCCCGGCGCCACGGTGGCCGACGTCCGGCGGCGGCAGCTGGCGGACGCCCTCGACCACCGCCCGGTGCTGGCCTCGCTGGTGGTCGGCATCAACGACGTCTTCCGCTCCACGTGGGACCCCGAGCAGATCCGACGGGACCTGCTGTTCTGCGCGGGGGAGCTGGCCCGCCAGGGCACCCTGCTGGTGACGGTGAGGTTCCACGACCACGCGCGCGTCCTGGGTCTGCCGGAGGTCCTGGCGCGTCCCGTGCGGCGCCGCATCGAGGTCCTCAACGAGATCTACGACGAGGTGCACGAGAGGTACGGCGTGCTTCGGCTCGACCTGTCCGCCGACCAGGACATCTACTCGCGGGACCTCTGGGCCGCCGACCGGATGCACCCCTCCGAGCTGGGCCACCGTCGGCTCGCGCGGCTCGCCGGTGAGCTGCTCGTCGAGGAGGGCCTGCGGTTCGGCCTTCCCTCGATGGCCCGCACGGGCGAGCCCCCGAGGCGCCGGGACCTGGCCCGCACCCTGGTCGCCGACGTCGCCCCCTGGTTGGGCCGCCGGGTCCGGGACCTCGGCCCGTGGTCCATCGGCGAGGCGACCCGTCGCACCCGGGAGCTCCTGCGCCGGGCCACCACCCGAGGGCCGCTCGACGTCGCCCGGTGGAAGCTCGAGCTCGGATGACCTGCTCGCGGCCGCGCGTCAGTCGGCCTCTTCGCGCGTCCGCTGCGGCAGCAACCCGGAGCGTCGTGGCGTCTCGTTGAGGACCAGGAAGGTCCGGATGCCGGCGATGCCGGGAACACGGCGCAGGTCCTCCTGAAGGAAGGCCCGCAGGTGGTCGGCGTCGCGGAAGCGGGTCAGCAGGACCATGTCGAACTCGCCGGCCAGGTCTGCGGCGAACTCCACCTCCGGCATCTCCTCGAAGGTGGCGGCGAACTCCGTCCATCGCCAGAACTTCTCCGTGCTCGCCCGCAGCAGCACGAGCGCGGCGAGGGACAGGCCGACCTTGTACGGGTCGACCGCGACGGTCAGGCTCTGGATGACGCCGGCCTCGCGGAGCTGGGCCAACCGGGCATAGGCCGTGCCCCGGGACACCCGTGCCGCCTTGCACAGCGTCTCGACCGGCGCCCGAGCATCGGCCTGGAGGGCGCCGAGCAGAGCCAGGTCAATGTCGTCGACCGCAACCTTCGCCATGACGTTCCTCCTCGAGGTCGAACCGGTCGCCGCACCTGACGATATCTCGATAATGCCGGACTGCTTCGACGCAGACCACGACCACGCGCGCGATCTGTCCAGGCAAGCGGGCCTTCCGAATCGAAGTCGTCCAGCAGATGGCGGTCAGGCTGGATCCGCCCTGACCCGCCGCACTAGCGTTCCGCCGTGGTTCCTGCCGTTCGCCGCCGGGTGGAGCCGGCCCACCCTGCACCCCACCATCGCACCACCGGGAGAAGGACATGACCCAGACACCGCCGTACCAGGTCACCGACCCGGCCACCGGGCAGGTGGCCGACCGCTTTCCGTTTGCCAGCGATGCAGACGTCGAGGCAGCGCTGACCGCCTCCTTCGAGGCCTTCGAGGCCTGGCGGGCCCGCCCGGTCGAGGAGCGTGCGGCGATCGTCGGGCGGGTGGGCGTGCTGTTCACCGAACGCGCCTCCGAGCTGGGCGCGCTGGTCACGCGCGAGATGGGCAAGCGGCCCTCCTCGGCGCGCGGCGAGGCCGCGTACTGCTCCACGATCTTCGACTACTACGCCGCCCACGGCCCGGCGCTGCTGGCCGACCAGCCGCTGCCCGGCCGCGACGGCGCCCGCATCGAGCACCTCCCGATGGGCCCGCTGCTGGGCGTCATGCCGTGGAACTACCCGTACTCGCAGGTCGCCCGGTTCGCCGCCCCGAACCTGCTGGCCGGCAACACCATCCTGGTCAAGCACGCCGAGAACTGCCCCACGTCGGCGCTGGCCATCGCCGAGCTGATGCGGGACGCCGGCGTCCCCGAGGGCGTCTACCTCAACCTCTTCGCCACCCACGAGCAGGTCGCCACCATGATCGCCGACCCCCGCGTCCGGGGTGTCTCGCTCACCGGCTCCGAACGGGCCGGTGCTGCGGTCGCCGAGGCCGCCGGGCGGCACCTGAAGAAGGTCGTCCTCGAGCTCGGCGGCTCCGACCCGTACATCGTGCTCGACGCCGACGACGTGGCCGCCGCCGCCGAGCAGGCCTGGGCGACCCGGCTCGCCAACGTCGGCCAGGCCTGCAACTCCAACAAGCGGATGATCGTCATGGACGACGTCTACGACGACTTCGTGGCCACGCTCGTCAAGCAGGCCTCGGCGATGACCCCGCGGGGTCCGGGTGACGACTCCGACACGGCCTACTCCCCGATGGTGTCCCGCCGGGCGGCCGAGACGCTGCTCGCCCAGGTCCAGGACGCCGTCGCCCAGGGCGCCACGCTGCACGTCGGCGGCGAGCTGGTCTCCGAGCACGGCGCCTACTTCGCGCCCGCGGTCCTCACCGACGTCACGCCGCAGATGCGGGCCTACCGCGAGGAGCTCTTCGGCCCGGTCGCCGTGGTGTACCGGGTCGGCAGCGACGACGAAGCGGTGGCGCTGGCCAACGCGGTCGACCTCGGTCTCGGGGGCTCGGTCTGGAGCACCGACGAGCAGCGCGCCGCCCGCGTCGCCGCGCGGCTCGAGGTCGGCATGGCCGCGGTCAACACCCCCACCCCATCGGGCCCCGACCTGCCCTTCGGCGGCATCAAGCGCTCCGGCTTCGGCCGCGAGCTCGGCCCGCTCGGCATCCACGAGTTCGTCAACAGACGCCTGTTCTACGTCCAGGCGCGATGACCGCCGTCATCGAGAGCCGAACACCCGAAAGGAAACTCCGAATGTCCTACGTCCACCAGCCCGCCACCGTCGTCACCGGGGCCCTCGAGCCCAGGGGCCAGCGCCCCGGCGCCGACAGCGGCGACCCCCAGATCTCGTCGCTGGCCTTCGACACGCCGGGTGACGTCCGGGTCGGCATCTGGGAGTGCGAGCCGGGCGGGTGGCCGGTCGTCGACCGCGCCGACACCGAGACCTGCTACATCCTCAGTGGCCGGGCGACCATCACCGACGGCGAGACCGGGCACCGCTACGAGATCTCCGCCGGGGACGTCGTCGTGCAGCCGCGCGGCTGGTCGGGGCGCTGGGACGTCACCGAGACCATCCGGAAGGTCTACAGCATCGGCGTACCGGCCGGCGACGCCTGAGGTGAGTCGGCCGGCGTGCGCCCACGGACGTGCGCCGGCCGGGCTGCGTCCCGGCGCGTCAGCGACCCTGCTGGTCGAGCACCCAGGCGCTCGCCTGCGTCCGGGAGGTGAACCCGAGCTTGGTGAGGATGTGCTCGACGTGGGTCTCGGCGGTCCGCGGTGCGATGACGAGCCGGGCCGCGATCTCCTTGTTGCTCAGGCCCTCGGCGAGCAGCTGGGCGATCTCCCACTCCCGGCGGGTCAGGCCGCCGGGGGCGGCCGTGCTCGGCGGCCGCCCGGGGGCGTGCACCGAGCCCCGGTCGGAGGAGGCCCGGGACGACAGGGCCAGCGCCACGGCCTGGTCCGTGGAGAACGCCACGCCCTGCGCAAAGGCCGCCTCGAAACGTCGGTCACCGATAGCTGATCTCACCTGCTCCTGCGCGAGCCGGCCGAAGTCGCGGTAGACCGCCTGCGAGGCGTTCCCGCCGATGGCCCGCCAGACCGCCCCCGCGGCTCCGAGCAAGCGCGCCGCGTGCTCGTCCGGAGAGGCGGACGCCGCACACCAGGCGAGGCCCTCGACGCAGACGCTGAGGCCGTCGAGGTTGTTCATGGGCAGGAAGCGGCGGACGCCGTCGCGCAGCGAGAGGGCGGCCTCCCGGTACCGCCCGGCGCGCCACTGGGCCAGGCCGAGTCCCCAGAGGGCCCAGCCCTGCGACGACTCCGCGTCGTGGCGCCCGGCCAGCTCGAGGACCTCGCGGCTGAGGTCCTCGGCCAGGGGGTCGCCGAGGAACATCATGGCCAGGGCGTGCAGGTGCACGATGCGCCACTCGTCCCTGGTCGCGCCGAGCCGTCGGGCATCGGCTCGTGCGGCTTCCAGGAACGGCACGGCTTCGGCGGGGTGCCCACTGTGGACCCGTAGATGTCCTTCGCACTGCTTGACGCGGCTTGCCAGCAGCTCGTCACCGAGGAGGACCGCGAGCTCGCGGGCTTCGGCGAGGAGGGCTCGGGCTCGGTCGAACTCGCTCAGGTGGATGGCCAGGTTGACCGTCGCGATCAGCCCGTCCCCCCGGCTGCGCGTCGGCTCGGTGGAGCGCTCCAGGCCGCGGAGCAGGTAGCGGTACCCCTCGTGGACATGTCCCGCGTGCCACCAGGGCCAGAGCGGTGCGGCGATGTCCAGGGCGGCCGACCCTTCCCCGGGCTCGGTGAGGCAGAAGTCCAGGGCCGTGCGGACGTTGCTGTGCTCGCGGGCCATCCGGACGTACCACTCGGCCTGGTGGGGGGTGAAGAACTCCGCCCCGAACGCGGCCGCCAGCCGACGGTAGTGGTCTCGATGCCGCAGGCGGATGGAGCGGGCCTGCGGTGGGGCCAGCCGCCCAGCCCCGTACGTCCGGATCGTCTCCAGCATCCGGTACCACGCAGCGCCGCGCTCGAGGTCGTGCTCACGACCGACGATCGACTTGTCCACGAGCCCGGCCAGGCACGGGAGCACGTCCGCCCGGGCGAGGCCCTCACCCGTGCAGACCTCCTCGGCCGCCTGCAGGTCGAAGCCACCCGAGAAGACGGACAGCCGCGTCCACAGCACCTGCTCCTCCGGTGAGCACAGGTCGAAGCTCCACGCGACCGCGGTCTCCAGCGCCTGCTGTCGCGCCGGCACCGCGCGGCGGGCACTCGTGAGCAGCGAGAAACGGTCCTCGAGCCGGTCCAGCACCTCCGCCGGCGAGAGCGCCCGCAGCCAGACCGCAGCGAGCTCGAGGGCGAGCGGCAGACCGTCCAGCCTCCGGCAGAGCTCGACCACGCCGTCCCGGTTCTCGTCGGTGACCCGGAATCCGGGATCGACGGCGCTGGCCCGGTCCGCGAGCAGGGCCACGGACTCGTAGTGCATGGCGTCGCCGGCGCGACCATCGACGTCCCCGGGCGTGGACAGCGGCGGGATGGCGAGGACCTGTTCGCCCTCGACGCCGAGCACGTGCCGACTCGTCGCCAGGACGTGCAGCCCCGGTGCCGCGGCGAGCAGCTTGCTGGCCACGACGGCGCAGGCCTCGGTCAGGTGCTCGCAGTTGTCGAGGACGAGGAGCAGCTGCTTGTCCTGGAGGTGGTCGGCGAGGTCGGCGAGGGGGGCCTCGGAGACGTGGTCCAGGCCCAGGGCGCTCGCGACCGTGTGAGGCAGCAGCTGGGGGTCGCTGAGGGCAGCCAGCTCGACGAACCACACACCGTCGGGAAAGGCGCGCCGCACCCCCGCAGCCGTTCTCAGCGCGAGGCGGGTCTTGCCGACGCCGCCCATCCCGGTCAGCGTCAGCATCCGGCTGCCTGCCAGCAGCCGCCGGATGTCGCCCAGCTCCTGGCGCCGGCCCACGAAGCTGGTCAGCTCCACGGGCAGGGCGTTGCGGGGCTCCGCCTTCACCATCGTCATGCCCATGGACTCCGTTCGACGACCCCGGGGGTGGCCTGCTCCCCCGAGCCTGCGGCCCGGTCAGGGTCCTGTCAATGGAGCCACACTCGCCTGCGTCCGCGCGCGACATCCGGCCGCTAGCCGGACCGGGAGCAGCGACCTCGGGTGTGCTGTCGCCGGTCAGGCGCGGGAGAGCTTCTCGACCCAGTCGGCGGGCCACGGGGAGGTCGTGGCCCGGCCCGACCCGTCCCGGTCCAGGTGCACGGTGACGTAGCGCCCCCGCGCCGCGCGCGTGCGCGGCGCGCCCTCGAAGGCCTCACCCCAGACCTCGAAGGAGAAGGTCATCGAGGTGGTGCCCAGCTCGGTGACGGCAAGGGTCGTCGTGACCTCCTGGCCGAAGAACAGCGGCGCCTCGAAGTCCGCCTCGTAGCGGACCCTGGGGGCCACGGGGAAGTAGCCGTCGAGGCCGCGGTCGCGCACCAGCGCGGCCTCGACGGTCTCGACCAGCCGCACCACCGTGCTGTTGTGGTAGATCCCGGCCGCGTCGGTGTCGATCCACTCGATCCGCGACCGCACGGACGCGTGGGCGAGCGGGCGGCCGTTCACACCGACACGACGTCTTCCGCGGGAGCGGCCGCAGGGGCACCGGGGCGCCACCGGAGGTGCACGTCGTCCGAACCCGCGTCGCGCAGCAGTGCGAGCCGGGGCGGGATCTTGTCGGTGCGCGACGTCGGCGGACGGCGCCGCCCCGCCTTCCACGGCGTCGGCCACTCCGCGGCGGGCCCGACGTACCCCTGTTCGGCTGCGGCGTGCAGCGTCCACTGCGGGTCGTAGAGGTGCGTGCGTCCGAGGGCGCAGAGGTCGGCGCGGCCGGCGAGGAGGATGGAGTTGACGTCGTCGTAGGAGGAGATGGCCCCGACGGCGATGACGGCCACACCGGCCGGGCGCGCCACCTCGTGACGGATCCGGTCGGCGAACGGCGTCTGGTAGGAGCGCCCGAACGCCGGCTTCTCCTCCTTGGTGACCTGCCCGGACGACACGTCGATGGCGGCGGCACCATGCTCGATGAAGGCGCGCGCGATCTGGACCGCGTCGTGCTCGGTGTTGCCGTCCGGCGCCCAGTCCGTCGCGGAGATGCGGACGGTGACCGGGACGCTCGCCGGCACGGCACCGCGCACCGCGTCGAACACCTCGAGGGGGAACCGCAGCCGGTTCTCCGGCGTGCCGCCGTAGTCGTCGGTCCGCAGGTTGGAGATGGGGGACAGGAACGAGGAGAGCAGGTAGCCGTGCGCCGCGTGCACCTCGACGAGGTCGAACCCGGCCTCCACGCCGCGACGGGCGGCGTCCCGGAACTCGCTGACGACGCGGTCCATGTCCGCCCGGGTCATCTCGCGCGGCACGTGGCAGCCCTCGCCGTAGGGCAGCGCCGAGGGGCCGACGACCTCCCAGTTGCCTTCTCCGAGTGGCTCGTCCATGCCCTCCCACATGAGCCTGGTGGAGCCCTTGCGCCCGGAGTGCCCCAGCTGCAGGCCGATCCTGGCCGTGCTGTGCTCGTGGACGAACGCGGTCACTCGCGCCCACGCGTCGCGTTGCTCGTCGGACCACAGTCCCGGGCAGCCCGGCGTGATGCGACCTTCGGGGGACACACACGTCATCTCGGACATGACGAGCCCGGCACCGCCGAGCGCCTTGGAGCCCAGGTGCACGAGGTGGAACTCGCCCGGCACCCCGTCGACGGCGGAGTACATGTCCATGGGGGACAGGACGATCCGGTTCTTCAGCTCGAGACCGCCGATCCGCGTCGGCTGGAACATCGCCGGCGCCTCCTCGCCCGAGCCGCTGCGCCGGGCGAAGCCGGCCTGGATGCGCCGGGCGAACTCCGCGTCCCGGTCCTTGAGGTTCTCGAAGGTGATCCGCCGCGACCGCGTGAGCAGGTTGAACGTGAACTCGTCGGTGTCCTGGCCGGCGTACATCCCGATGTTCTCGAACCACTCGAGGCTCGCCTGCGCCGCCCGCTGGGTCGACTCGACGACGGGCTTGCGCTCCACCTGGTAGGCGGCGAGGGCCTCGGGCACCGAGTCGTGCTCGTGCAGGCAGGCCGCCAGGGCCAGGGCGTCCTCCATGGCGAGCTTGGTCCCCGAACCGATGGAGAAGTGGGCCGTGTGCGCCGCGTCGCCGAGCAGGACGACGTTCTCGTCGTGCCAGCGGTCGTTGCGCACCGTCGTGAAGCTCAGCCACTTGGAGTTGTTGGTGAGGATGCGGTGGCCGCGGAGGTCCTCGGCGAAGATCTCCGCCACGCGCCCGACCGCGTAGTCGTCGGACACCCCGGGCGGGAACACCTCCTCCTCGGTGCGGTCGAAACCGGCTCGGCGCCAGACGTCCTCGTGCATCTCCACGATGAACGTCGATCCCTGGTCGGAGTAGGGGTAGCCGTGGATCTGCATCGTCCCCCACTGCGTGTTGCGGACGATGAACTGGAACGCCTCGAACACCAGGTCGGTGCCGAACCAGATGTACTTGTTGTGGCGCCGGTCCAGGCTCGGACCGAAGGCGTCGGCGTACCGCGTCCGCACCTGCGAGTTGAGCCCGTCCGCGGCGACGACGAGGTCGTACTGCGCCCGGAGCAGGTCCGCGTCGGGTGCCTCGGTGCGGTAGTGCACCTGCACGCCGAGCTCGGCCACCCGCGCCTGGAGGATGCGGAGCAGCTCCTTGCGGCTCATCGCCGCGAACCCCTGGCCGCCGATCGTCGAGGGGACGCCGTCGACCGACACGTCGATGTCGGTCCATCGGGCGAACCGGCGTTCCATCGCGCGGTAGATCGCCGTGTCGGCGCTCTCGATGCCACCGAGGGTCTCGTCGGAGAACACGACCCCGAAGCCGAAGGTGTCGTCGGGGGCGTTGCGCTCCCACACGGTCACCTCGTGGCCGGCGTCCAGCTGCTTCATCAGGGCGGCCAGGTACAGGCCACCCGGGCCCCCACCGACGATCGCGACTCTCATGACGACATCTCCTTGACCAGCTCACGCAGCTTGTAGTGCTGGAGCTTGCCGCTGGTGTTGCGGGGCAGCTGCTCGACGAAGCGCACTCGGCGCGGGTACTTGTACGGGGCGAGGGTCGCCTTGACGAACTCCTGGATCTCGCGCGCCTTGGCCTCGTCGCCGACGACCCCCTCGCGGAGCACGACGAAGGCGCTGACCACCGAGCCGCGCTCAGGGTCCGGCTCGCCCACGACACCGGTCTCGACGACATCGGGATGGGCGTCGATCGCCTCCTCCACCTCCGGCGCGCCGATGTTGTAGCCGGAGGACACGATCATGCTGTCGGTGCGTGCGCGGTAGAAGAAGTAGCCGTCCTCGTCCTCGACGAAGGTGTCACCGGTGACGTTCCAGCCGTCCACGACGTAGGCGTACTGTCGGTCGTCGTCGAGGTAGCGGCAGCCGACGGGGCCGATGACGGCCAGGCGGCCCTCGGTGCCTGGGGGAACCGGCGTCGAGTCGGGGCCGAGGATCGTGGCACGGTAGCCGGGGACCGGTCGACCGGTGCTCCCGGGCCGCATCTCGCCCTCCGGGGCGGAGATGAAGATGTGCAGCATCTCGGTCGCGCCGATGCCGTCGATGACCGACAGCCCGAGCTCGGAACGGATCCTCTGCCAGACCTCCTGGGGGAGGTGCTCGCCGGCGCTGACGGCCTTGCGCAGCCCGGCCAGCTTCGCCAGGTGGCCGCCCCTGATGATCTGCTTGTACGCCGTGGGCGCGGTCGCGAGGACGGTCACGCCGTGCTGCTCGACGACCTCCGCGAGCTGGACGGGCGTCGTGCTCTCGGTGAGCAGGGCACAGGCGCCGGCCCGGAGGGTGAAGACGACGAGCATGCCCAGGCCGAAGGTGAAGGCGAAGGGAGCCGTGCAGGCGACGACGTCGTCCGGCTCCAGGCGCAGGATGTGGCGTCCGAACGTGTTGTCGATGGACAGGAGGTCACGGTGGAAGTGCATCGTGACCTTCGGCACGCCGGTGCTGCCGGAGGTCGGCCCGAGGAGCGCGACGTCGTCGGCCGCCGTGTCCACGCTTCGGTACTCGCCCGGCTTGGACGCGACGCGTCGGGTCAGGTCGTCGTCGGTGTCGCCGCCGTAGGGGACGACGACGAGGCCGCCCGCCACGGTGTCGCGCACCGTCTCGACCTCCTCGGTGAACCGGTGGTCGACGAGGGCGACCACCGGTCGGGTCTTCTCCACGATGGGGCCGAGCTCGCGGGCCCGCAGGGCGGCCATCGTCGTGACGACCACGCCACCGGCCTTGAGGGTCCCCAGCCACGCCGCGACGGTCCACGGGTTGTTCGGCGAGCGGAGCAGGACGCGGTTGCCCGGCTCCAGCCCGAGGTCCTCGGTGAGCACCGCCGCGACCTGGTTGGCGCGCCGCTGCAGGTCGCCGTAGCTCCACACCGTGCCGTCGGTGGCGCGCACTGCGGGGCGGTCGGCGTGACGCTCCACGGCCGCGTCGAGCAGCTCGGTCGCGGCGTTGAGGCGCGCCGGGTACTGCAGCTCGGGGGTGGTGAACTCCAGCGTCGGCCACAGCCCGTCGGGCGGCAGGTGGTCGCGGGCGAAGGTGTCGGTGTACGCGCTCGGTTCCAGGGCGGGTCGGGCGGATTTGGGCATCAGTGGCTCCCTCTGCTGGCGCGGATCATGCCCTCCTGGACGACGGTCGCCAGGTGCTCGCCGTCCGGCGTGAAGAAGCGACCGAGGCCGACGCCGCGCCCGGCGTCGGCCGAGACGGCCTCCTGCGCGTAGAGCAGCCAGCCGTCGAGCACCCCCGGCTGCGGCTGGCGGTGGAACCACATGGCGTGGTCGAGGCTGGCGGTCACGAGGCCGGGCTTCGCCCACGGCAGGTCGAGCACGCGCAGGACCGGCTCGAGGATCGTGTAGTCGCAGACGTAGGCGAGGGCGGCGAGGTCGCGCTGGGCGTCGGTGAGGCCGTCGACCGGGCGCAGGGCATCGAACGGTCGCACCCACAGGGCCTGGTGCGGTACCCGGCCGCCGTCGACCCGCAGGTAGACCGGGCCCGGCACGTGGCGCATGTCGAAGCTGCGCCCGCCCGACCAGTACTCCTTGGACTCTGCCGTCATCGTGGAGCCGTCCCCGGGGTCGTGCCCGGCCAGGTAGTCCGCCGAGGTGGGCAGCGACTCGGGTCCCGGGACGGCGGCCACCGGGGCGGCCGCGTAGCGACCTCCGTCCTCGCCGGCGGCGAAGCCGGCGAGGCCCACGTACGCGGGCCTGCCGTTCTGGAAGGCCCGCACGTGGCGGGTCGCGTAGCCGCGCCCGTCGCGCAGCACCTCCACCTCGTACGTCACCGGCGCGGCGATGTCGACGGGCCGCATGAAGTAGCTGTGCATCGAGTGCATGACCTTGCCGTCGGTGACGCTCAGCATCGCGGCGGCCGCTGCCTGCGCGACCATGTCGCCGCCGTAGGCCTTGGGCCACGGGCAGGGCTGGGTGGTGGCGCTCCAGGCCAGGTCGAAGTGCTCGGCGGCGGTGGGCGTCAGGGCCAGGGCCGCCGTGAGGGTCTCCGAGGTCGGCCCGCTCACGGACGGTCCACCCAGTGCCGCAGCTCGGCATCGGCGACCTGCGGGAGGTTGACGACGATGTTCTCGGGGGTGCGTGCCGTCATCCACGTCAGGGGGTTGTTGCGGTCGAGGTTGCACTCGACGTGCGGCATGAACGGCGGCACGAAGACCCAGTCGCCCTCTTCCATGTCGATGTAGTCCTCGAAGCGCTCGCCGAAGTAGATGCGGGCGCGGCCGGACAGCACGTAGCCGCCGGTCTCGGCCTCCCCGTGGTGGTGCGGCACGGACCGGTACCCGGGGTCGTTGCTGACCTTGCCGAACCACAGGCGCGTCGCCGGCGTGTGCTGGATGCTGACGCCGGAGACTCGCGTGGCACCGCTGGACTGGCCGGTGTCGCCCACCTCGTGCCCGCCCCGCGTGACGACCGGCACGACCAGTCCGTTCGCATCCGCGTAGATCGAGTTGTCGCCGACGAGCTGGTACTTGCTGAGGTCGGGCTCCATGATGGGTCTCCTTGTGTCAGAGGTCGTTCCGTGGGAGGGGATCAGTCGAGGGGTGGTCCGACGCGGACGACGTTGCGCAGCAGGCCGATCCCCTCGATCTCCGTCTCGAGGACGTCGCCGTCACCGAGGAAGCGCTGCGGGTCGCGGCTGACGCCGACGCCGCCGGGGGTGCCGGTGAGGACGAGGTCACCGGGGCGCAGGACGGTGAAGCGGGAGATGTAGGAGACGAGCTCGGCGGCGTCGAACAGCAGGGTCGCCGTGCTGTCGCGCTGGACCTCCTCGCCGTTGACGCGGCACGTGATGGTGAGGCCGTCGGCCGGGTCGAGCTCGTCGCCGGTGACGAGCACCGGCCCGACGGGCGTCGAGCGGTCCCACGCCTTGCCCTGAAACCACTGCAGCGTGCGGTACTGCCAGTCGCGCACGGAGACGTCGTTGGCCACGGTGTAGCCGGCGACGGCCGCCACCGCCGTGGCCCGGTCCGCGTTGCGGACCTCCGCCCCGACGACGACCGCGAGCTCGGCCTCCCAGTCGACCTGGGTGCCGGGTGCGATGACGACGTCGTCGGTCGGCCCGACGAGGCTGTCGGCGTACTTGGCGAACAGGGTGGGGTGCCGCGGCAGCTCGCGGCCGGTCTCGAGGATGTGCTCGCGGTAGTTGAGGCCGCAGCAGACCACCTTGGCCGGCCGTGGCAGCGGTGTCACCGGCCGGGCGTCCGGCAGCGGCGCACCGAGCGGCTGCCCCGGCCCGAGGGTGCCGCCGGTGGCGAGCAGCTCGGACAGGTCCCGGGCGGGCAGCGCGCGCCAGCCGTCTGCGGTGTACGCCGCGGCGTGGGTGGTGCCTCGGTGGGCGACGGTGCCGAACCTCATATAGCGAGATTGTCACGGTCGTCGAAAAAGATCAATAGGTGGTCTATCCTGAGGTCGCCGCCCCGCCGTGGTGGCAGGCCGGCGCCCGAGAGACGCGGCGCCACCACCGTTCGACGACCAGCGACTGCCCGACCCTGGAGGTCCCATGTCCGCCGACCCGACGCCGATCCCGGTCAACCCGGCCGCGCTGCCCACCCCGCGGGGCTACTCGCACGGCACCCTGTCCGGCAACACGCTCTACCTCGGCGGGCAGACCGCCCTCGACGCCGACATGCAGATCGTCCCGGGCGGGATCGTCGCTCAGTTCCGGCAGGCGTTCTCCAACGTCCTCGCGACCCTCGCCGAGGCGGGCGGCCGGCCGGAGGACCTCGTGAGCATCACGATCTACCTCACCGACATCCCGGACTACCAGGCCCACGGCCGCGAGATCGGACAGGTGTGGCGCGAGCTGGCCGGGCCCGTGTACCCCGCGATGGCCGGCATCGGCACGACCGGCTTGTGGCAGCCCGAGGCCCTCATCGAGATCGTCGGCGTCGCCGTCATCCCCTACGAGCGGCTCCGGCCTGGTCGGTGACGAAGTCGTGGGCGGGCCCCGACAGCATGGCGTGCAGCGCGAAGAAGGTCTCCGCCGCCCGGGTGCCTGACCAGTCGGGCGGCAGCAGGTCCGTCGGCAGCCCGGGGTCGAGGTAGGGCAGGCGGCGCCAGGCGGTCAGGGCGCGGAGGTGGTCGGCGAACGCGGCGGGCCCGACCGGCACGTGCGGCTGCTCGGCCCAGGCCCGGCGGGCCGGCTCGTAGGAATCGAGGAAGTCCGCGTAGAGCAGCTCGAGCGCGCCCAGGTCCCACCACCGGGCCACCTTGTCGGCCGGTTCGCCGAACGCGAGGTACTCCGCCCGGAACAGGTCGACGTACGGTTCCAGGCCGTCGCCGAGCAGGACCTCCCGGGCGTCGTCGGCCAGATGTCCGGGAGCGATCCACACACCCGAGGACACCGTGCCGAAGCCCAGCCAGGACAGGCGGGACCGGAGCGCGTGGCGCTTCTGGCGTTCGGACTCGGGCACCGAGAAGACGACGACGACCCAGTGGTGCGCGTGCTGTCGGCGCGGCGCGAAGATGCGCCGGTCGCCGACCTCGAGCAGCCGGCGCGCGTAGTCGGACAGGGCGTACCCGGCGGCGCCGTCGCGGCGCTCGGCCTCGACGATGCCGCGACGCTTGAGGCGGGACAGGGACGAGCGGACGGCCTGCTCGTCGACGCCGGCGGCGCCCATGAGGCGGATCAGCGCGCTGACGCTGATCCAGCCGCCGAGCTCGCGGACGTAGAGGCCCAACAGGGTGACGATGAGCGCGCGAGGCGGTAGGGGACCCCGTTCGGTACCGCCGTCGAGTTCCGTCGTCACGGGGGCACAGTATCGGGACCCGGCCACGCCCTCGTGTGACGACCTCGTGGGCCTCAGGCGCTCAGCCGACCGCCACGGACGAGCGAGCCTCGGTCACGACCTCGTGGCCGCAGCGCGCGCAGCACCAGCCGGTCTGCCGCCTGAGGTAGTGGTGCCCGGACCGGCCGCAGTGGGCGCCGGCCGCGGAGACCGTCGCGGGAGCGAGCATCGCCACCGTCCGGTCCTGCACCGCGCGGCGGTCGGCGTGGTGGCGAGCCCTGCCGACGAGCAGCCCGACCAGGACGGCCAGGACGGCCATGGAAACGACGACCGACGGAACCATGAGAGCGTTCATGCCTGCTCGACCCCCAACTGTGCGTGGTCCTGCCGGACCGGTGACCGGAAGCGCGATGTCCTGCTTCCTTCCCATCACGATGCCGGTCCAACTGCAACGCCGCCGTGAGCGACCCCCGAAGAAGTGCACAAGAACGACGCAAGACCTC
Organism: Monashia sp. HAY1-2A; assembly: GCF_056755315.1. Taxonomy (NCBI): domain Bacteria; kingdom Bacillati; phylum Actinomycetota; class Actinomycetes; order Micrococcales; family Intrasporangiaceae; genus Intrasporangium; species Monashia sp. HAY1-2A. The sequence continues at coordinate 3,225 of NZ_JBNDHY010000073.1, read as the reverse complement.
CGGTGCCCGTTGCCGTTCTGCTGCAGGTGTTCTCGTCGGCCACGGACACCGCCCGCTCGGCGGCACACGGGTCGGACCGCAGGGGTCGACGGGGGCTCAGGCGGCGCCCCCCCGGCCTCAGGCCTCCTCGACGATCGGCCTCGGCGCGGCGGACCGTCGGGTCGGGTGCGTCGTCGTTGCCTCACCCGCGGCGATGCGCCGGATGCGGTCGCGGGCGAGCAACCACCCTCCGGCGAGCAGCGGGACGATGACGGCGAGCGAGGCGACCGTCCACGTGCCGACGGGGCGGTCGAAGGCCATGAGGACGATGACCGCGGCGAGGAACCCGAGGGTGAGCCACCCGGTGAACGGCGACCCGAAGAGGCGGAACGAGGGCCGCACGAGCCGGCCCGCCCGCGCCCAGGCGACGAGCCGCATCTGGCACAGCACGATCATCCCCCACGCGGCGACGATGCCGAGGGCCGCGACGTTGAGGACGATCTCGAAGGCCTGGGCCGGCACGAGCGCGTTGAGCAGGACACCGACGAGGGCGACCGCGGCGGTGATGACGATGCCGCCGTAGGGCACGCCGCCGCGGCTCATCCGTCCGGCGAACTGCGGCGCCGAGCCGGAGAACGCCATGGAGCGCATGATGCGGCCCGTCGAGTAGAGGCCGGCGTTGAGCGAGGACAGCGCTGCGGTGAGGACGACGAGGTTCATCGCGGTGTCGACCCCCTCGACGCCGATCGACCCGAAGAAGGTGACGAACGGGCTCTCGCCGGCCTTGTAGGCCGTGTACGGCAGCAGGAGCGAGAGCAGCACGACGGACCCGACGTAGAAGACGATGATGCGCACGATGACCGTGTTGATCGCCTTGGGGATGACGACGCGGGCGTTCTCGGCCTCGCCCGCAGCCGTGCCGACGAGCTCGATCGAGGCGTAGGCGAAGACGACGCCCTGCACGACGACGACCGCGGGCAGGACGCCGTGCGGGAAGATGCCACCGTTGGCGCCGAGCAGGCCCAGCCCCGGGTGGTGGCCGGCGACCGGCGTGCCGAAGAAGAGGAACCACAGCCCGACCGCGAGGAAGATGACGAGCGCGGCCACCTTGACCAGGGCGAACCAGAACTCGAGCTCGCCGAAGACCTTGACGTTGACGAGATTGAGGCCGAGGACGAGCACGAGTGCGCCGAGGGCGAAGGCCCACTGCGGGACGCTCGCGATGGGTGCCCAGTACCGCGCGAAGAAGTTCATGTAGAGCGCGACGGCCGTCACGTCGACGACGGCGGTCGTGGCCCACACGAGCCAGTACATCCACCCCGTGACGAACGCCGCCTTCTCGCCGTAGAACTCGCGCGCGTAGGACACGAACGAGCCCGACGAGGGCCGGTGGAGCACGAGCTCGCCGAGCGCGCGCAGGATGAGGAAGGCGAAGAAGCCGCACACCGCGTACGTCAGGGCGAGCGACGGCCCTGCGGCCTCGAGGCGTCCCCCGGCACCGAGGAACAGGCCCGTCCCGATGGCACCGCCGATCGCGATCATCCTGATCTGCCGGGGCTTGAGGGACTTGTGGTAGCCGCTCTGCTCGCGGTCGGTCAGCGAGCCGTCCGCCGCCGGTGCGTTCGGCGGAGCGGACGGTGGCTGGGTTCTGGTCGTTCTTCCAGGCATGCTCGTCATTGGGCGCCTTTCTGTGACAGGAGAATCCGGAGGGGAGCGTGCGACCGGCGGCCGACGCCGTTGGCGTGTGGACCTCGCCGCGTCAGACGGGCTGCGGGCGGGAGTCGGGCAGGTTGGCGAGCCGCTCCGGCCGGATGAGCTCCTCGAGCTCGTCGGCCGACAGCAGACCCCGTTCGAGCACGAGCTCGGCGACGCCGCGCCCGGTGAGCAGCGCCTCGGTCGCCACGGACGTCGCGGCCGCGTACCCGATGTGCGGGTTGAGCGCCGTCACCAGGCCGATCGACCCCGCGACGGAGGCGCGCAGCCGGTCGGCGTTGACGGTGATGTCGTCGACGCACCGGTCGGCCAGCACGCGGCACGCGTTGCCGAGGTGGGTGATGCTGCGGTTGAGGCTGTGCACGATGACCGGCTCGAAGGCGTTGAGCTGCAGCTGACCACCTTCGGCGGCGAGGGTCACCGTGACGTCGTTGCCGATGACCTCGTAGGCGACCTGGTTGACGACCTCCGGGATCACCGGGTTGACCTTGCCGGGCATGATCGACGACCCCGACTGCACGGCAGGCAGGTTCAGCTCCGCCAGTCCGCTTCGCGGCCCCGACGAGAGCAGCCGCAGGTCGTTGCAGATCTTCGACAGCTTGACGGCGACCCGCTTGAGCACGCCGGACAGGTGGACGAAGGCGCCGACGTCGGCCGTGGCCTCGATGAGGTCGGGGCTCGTCGTCAGCGGCAGGGCCGTGATCTCGGCGAGGTGGCGGCGCGCCGACTCGGCGTAGCCCGCGGGAGCGTTGAGCCCGGTGCCGATGGCCGTCGCGCCGAGGTTGATCTCGTGGAGCAGGGTGCCGGCCTCGGCGAGACGGTCGCGGTCCTCGGCCAGCGTCACCGCGTACGCGGCGAACTCCTGCCCGACGGTCATCGGCACGGCGTCCTGCAGCTGCGTGCGCCCCATCTTGACGACGTCGTGGAACTCGACGGCCTTGCGGCGGAAGGCCGCGACGAGGTGGTCGACCGACGCGAGCAGGTCGGCGAGGGCGCGGATCGTCGCGATGTTCGCGGCCGTCGGGTAGACGTCGTTGGTCGACTGGCTGAGGTTGACGTGGTCGTTCGGGTGGAGCACCGCGTAGTCGCCGCGCGCCGCGCCGAGCAGCTCGAGGGCCCGGTTGGCGATGACCTCGTTGGCGTTCATGTTCGTCGACGTGCCGGCGCCACCCTGGATGGCGTCGACGACGAACTGGTCCGCGAGCCGGCCGTCCAGGATCTCGAGGCAGGCGGCTTCGATGGCGCCGCAGCGCCGCTCGTCGAGCAACCCGAGGTCGCGGTTGGCGCGGGCCGCCGCGAGCTTGACGGCGGCGAGCCCGCGCACGAGGTACGGGTTGCCGGCGATGGTCTCGCCGGTGATGGGGAAGTTCTCGACGGCGCGGAGCGTGTGGACGCCCCAGTAGGCGTCGTCGGGGACGTCGCGGTCTCCGAGCAGGTCGTGTTCGGTGCGGGGCATGGTTCCTCCTGGCGGGGCGGGCAGGCGAGCGGTGCTGCGGCTGTCTCTTATACACATCTGACGCTGCCGACGACGGA
>NZ_JBNDHY010000072.1:0-22552 GCF_056755315.1 Monashia sp. HAY1-2A | reverse complement strand
TCCGTCGTCGGCAGCGTCAGATGTGTATAAGAGACAGCCACTACGAGGCCGCGTCGGCCAGCCGCGACCCCGACCACCCGATGGTGGTCGCCGCCGCGCAGGACCTCGCCGAGGCGTTCGACGACTACGACGAGGCGCTCTACGAGGCCACCGAGGTCGCGACGCCGCTCGCCATCTACGGCGACGACTTCGACGGGCACGAGGACGACGACGGTTCTGACGGCCGGGTCTACGCGGGCCTCGACCCCGACGAGTACGACGAGGACGACGACCTCGACGACGAGGACGACGACCTCGACGACGAGGACGACGACCTCGACGACGAGGACGACGACGAGGACGACGACTACGAGGACGAGGAGGCGGACCTGCCCCGGCGCGACGCCTCGCACGGCGCGCGTCCCGGGTCCTCCGGGAGCTGAGTCGCGGGTCGACCCGGCGTCGAACCGGGTGGCTCGCTCAGGCGGAGACGTCGTCCAGGGCGCCGACGATCTCGGCCGGCAGCTCGAGGTCCAGGCTGGCCAGGGCCGTTCGCAGCTGGCTGGTCGTGCGCGCGCCGACCACCGGCGCGGCCACGGCCGGGCGGTCCCGTACCCAGGCCAGCGCGACCTCGGCGGCCGACGTGCCCAGGCCACGCGCGGCCATGGCCACGGCCTCGACGACCCCCGCGCTGTGCTCGTCGAGGAAGCGCTGGGCGAAGCCGGGGAAGTCGCTCGAGGCCGCCCGGGAGCCCGAGGGGATGCCGTTGCGGTACTTGCCGGTCAGCACGCCGCGTCCGAGCGGTGACCACGGCAGGAGGCCGAAGCCGAGCCCCACCGCGGCGGGGACGACCTCCGTCTCGGCGTCGCGATGGACCAGTGAGAGCTGGACCTCGTTGGCCACCAAGGGCACCCGCGCCGACTCGAGCAGGCTGAACGCGCGTGCGGACTGCCAGCCGGAGTAGTTCGACACGCCGACGTAGCGGGCCCGGCCCGACACCGCGGCCCACTCGAGCGCCGACAGGGTCTCGGACAGCGGCACGTCGTCGGACCACGTGTGCACGAGCCAGAGGTCGACGTGGTCGGTGCCGAGGCGACGCAGCGACGCCTCGAGCTGGGCCATGAGGCCACGACGCGACACGTCGACGCGTCGCTCGCCCGACGCGCGGGAGATGCCGGCCTTGGTGCACACGACGAGGTCCTCGCGAGGGACGACGTCGCCGATGAGCCCGCCGAGGATGGTCTCGGCGTCGCCGCCGCCGTAGCCGTAGGCGGTGTCGACGAGGTTGCCGCCCGCGTCGACGAACGCCCGCAGGTGCTCGGCGGCGTCGTGGCGGTCGACGGCGTTGCCCCAGAGCATGGTCCCGAGCGCCAGGGGCGTGACGGAGAGACCGGACGACCCGAGACGCCTGCGCATGGTGGGACACGTTAGCCGGTCGGCCGACGGCGTCGTGACCGATAGCCTCGCCTGCATGAGACTCGGCGTGAAGCTCGGGTACTGGGGACGCGGCACGACCGGCGAGGACATGGTCGCCGTGGCCCGCGCCGCCGACCGCCTCGGCTACGACAGCGCCTGGGTCGCGGAGGCCTACGGCAGCGACAGCGTCTCGATGCTGTCGTGGATCGGGGCGCTGACCGAGCGCATCGGCCTCGGCTCGGCCGTCATGCAGATCCCGGGCCGCACCCCGGCGATGACGGCCATGACCGCCGCCACCCTCGACACCATGTCGGGCGGCCGGTTCCGGCTCGGGCTCGGCGTCTCGGGCCCCCAGGTGAGCGAGGGCTGGCACGGCGTGCCCTTCGCCCAGCCGCTGGCGCGTACGCGCGAGTACGTCGAGGTGGTCCGTGCCGCCCTGCGGCGCGACGTCGTCGAGCACGCGGGCCGGCACTACCCGCTGCCCCTGCCGGGCGGCCCCGGCAAGGCCCTCAGGCTCGGGACGCGCCCCCTGCGCCCGCATGTTCCCGTCTACCTGGCAGCTGTCGGCCCGCGCAACCTCGCCCTCTCGGGAGAGATCGCCGACGGCTGGCTCGGCATCTTCTTCAGCCCCGACCACGCCGGCGACCACCTCGAGGTGATCCGCACCGCCCGGCGCGCCGCCGGTCGGGGCACGCCCGAGGACCCCCTGGCCGGCTTCGACGTCGTCGCGACGACCCCCGTCGTGCTCCTCGACGACGTCGAGGCGGCCGCGGCCCACGTGCGTCCGTACTGCGCCCTCTACATCGGTGGCATGGGCTCGCGGGAGCAGAACTTCTACAACCAGCTCGCCTGCCGGATGGGCTTCGAGGACGCCGCCGCCCGCGTCCAGGACCTCTACCTCGACGGCCGGCACCGCGAGGCCGCGGAGGCCGTCCCGCTCGAGTTCATCGACGAGACGGCCCTGCTCGGCTCGCCGGCACGCGTGGCCCGGCGGATGCAGCGCTACGCGGACGCCGGCGTCACGACGCTCGCCGTCGCCACGAGCGGCGGCATGACGCGCGACCAGGCGCTCGACACCGTCGAGGTGATGGCGGGCATCGCCGGCCTCGACGCGTCCGGCCGAGCCGACGCGGCGGGCTGACGCGGCTGGCTGACGCGGCGGCCCCGCAGGACCGCCCGCTAGGGTGCAGGCTGGTGCCGAGTGGCCGCCCCGTGCCGGGGCGCGCCGGGGCGCCGGTCCCGACCCCCACGCAGAAGGCTGACCACGACATGGCCGACCTCAGCTACCTCGATGCCGTCGTCCTCGGCGTCGTCGAGGGCCTGACCGAGTACCTGCCCGTCTCGTCGACGGGGCACCTCACGATCACCGAGAAGCTGCTCGGTCTGTCGGTCGACGACCCGGCGGTCACCGCCTACACCGCGGTCATCCAGCTCGGGGCCATCGTCGCGACGCTGCTCTACTTCTTCCGCGACATCGTCCGGTTCGCCCTGGCCTGGTTCCGTGGTCTCGGCAGTGCGGAGGCGCGCCGCGATCCCGACTACGGGCTCGCGTGGGCCGTCGTCATCGGCTCGGTCCCCGTCGGCGTCGTCGGGTTCCTCGGGCGGCACGCGATCGAGAGCACGTTGCGCAGCCTGTGGGTCGTCGCGGCGGCCCTGCTGCTGTGGAGCGTCGTCATGGTCGTCGCCGAGCGCGTGTACGCCCGGCACGAGGCCCGCGGCCTCGTGCGGGACGAGCACTCGGTCCGCCCGGTGGACGGGCTCGTCATCGGCCTCGTCCAGTGCTTCTCGCTCGTCCCGGGGGTCTCGCGCTCGGGTGCGACGATCTCGGCGGGCATCGCGCGCGGCATCAGCCGCGTCACGGCCACGCGGCTGTCGTTCTTCCTCGCGATCCCGGCCCTGACGGCCGCGGGCCTCTTCCAGGCGGTGCAGGAGAAGGAGGGCCTGACGGCGCTCGGCCTGGGGCCAGTGGTCGTCGGGCTCGTCGTCGCCTTCGTCGTCGCCTACGCCTCGATCGCCTGGCTGCTGCGCTTCGTCGCGACGAACAGCCTGATGGCCTTCGTCTGGTACCGCGTGCTGCTCGGCGTCGTCCTCGCAGCGGTGCTCGCCGCCGGCGTCATCAGCGCCACCTGACCCCTAGAGCCAGCCGGAGCGCTTGAACGCGCGGTAGAGACCCAGGCACGACGCCGCCATGACGGCCAGGGCGACGAAGTAGCCGTAGTAGAACTCGCCGCTGCTCGTGTGGATGCTGGCGGTGAGCTCCGGGATGCGGTCGAAGTTCATGCCGTAGATACCGGCGATCATCGTCGGCACCGCGGCGATGGCGACCCACGCCGAGATCTTGCGCATGTCCTCGTTCTGCTGGATCCCCACCGAGGCCAGGTGGGCCGACAGGACGTCGGTCAGCAGCCGGTCGTAGGACTCGACGTGGTCGTTGACGAGGCGCAGGTGGTCGGCGACGTCGCGGAAGAAGACGAGGATCTCCGTCGGCAGGAACCGGCCGCGGCCGCGCTCCATGAAGTTGGCGAGGGTGTCGGCGAGCGGCTTGCTCGCGCGCCGGAACTCGAGCACCTCGCGCTTGAGGCGGTAGATCGTGTTGGCGTCACCCTGCTGGTCCGAGCCGAGGATCTCCTCCTCGATCTGGTCGAGGTCCTTCTTGATCTCGGCGTCGACGACGACGTAGTTGTCGACGACGGAGTCCATGACGGCGTGCAGCACCGAGAGGGGTCCGTGGTCGAGCCGCTCCGGGTCGGCTTCGAGCCGCTGACGCACGCCGGCGAGGGGGTTGCCCTCGCCGTGGCGCACCGTGACGACGAAGCGGTCACCGATGAAGAGCATGACCTCGCCGGTCTCGATGTCGCTCGTGACCTCGACGTAGCGCAGGGTCTTGAGGACGACGAACGTCGAGGTCTCGTACTGCTCGATCTTGGCGCGCTGCCGGCCGTTGACGGCGTCCTCGACGGCCAGCGGGTGCAGGTGCAGCTCCTCGTTGACGAGGTCGAACTCCTCGTCGGTGGGGTCCTTGAGCCCGATCCAGAGGAAGCCGTCTTGGGTGAGGCGCAGCACGTCGAGCTCGTCGCTGAGGTCGCCGCACCCCTGCCGCTTGCCGTTGCGGTAGATGGCCTTGTCCACGATCACCCCCCTATGTCACCACGCCGTCCTGCGAGGGGACTGGAGGCCGAGGTCACCTGCGCGTCTAGGCTGGCGCCCGTGCCCACCGTGATCTTCGTGCGCCACGGCCGCTCGAGCGCCAACGTCTCGGGCACGCTCGCCGGCTGGATGCCCGGCGTCTTCCTCGACGAGACCGGTGAGGCGCAGGCCGCCTCGGTCGGGGCGCGTCTGGCCGCGGCGACGCTGCCCGTCGTGGAGGTCGTGTCCTCCCCGCTGGACCGGTGCGTCCAGACGGCCGACCTGCTCTGCGCACCGCTGCCCGGCCGCGTCCGCCGCAGCGTCCACGACGGGCTGGGGGAGTGCCGCTACGGGGCCTGGACCGGCCGACCGCTCGCCGAGCTGGCCCGCGAGGAGCTGTGGAAGGTCGTGCAGGACCGTCCGAGCGAGGCCCGGTTCCCCGACTCCGCCCAGTACCCGGGCGAGTCGATGGTGCAGATGCAGGACCGGGCCCTGCAGGCGGTCCGCGAGGTGGATGCGCGGATCCTCGAGACGCACGGCCCGGACGCCGTCTGGGTGGCCGTGTCGCACGGTGACGTCATCAAGGCCGTCCTGTCGCACGCCACGGGTGCCCACCTCGACGACTTCCAGCGGATCTTCGTCGACCCGGCCTCGGTGAGCGTCGTCCGGTACACGAGCCGCAAGCCCTTCGTCCTGCGCGTCAACGACGTCGGCGGGGACCTGACGGGGCTGCGGCCGGACGGGCGGCCGGCGGTCCCGGAGGGCGACGCGGTCGTCGGCGGTGGCGCCGGACCTGCGGACCTCGTCGGATAGGGTCGAACGCATGACGGTCCAGGACTTCGACCCCGCCGACCGGTTCGTCGCCGGCACCGTCGGACCGACGGGACAGCGGGCCTTCTACCTCCAGGCCACCGACGGCCTGCGCCTCGTCACGGTGGGGCTCGAGAAGCAGCAGGTCGCGATCCTCGCCGACCGCATCAACGACGTCCTCGACCAGCTGGCCCCGGCGGCCGCGGTCGAGCCCGGCCAGCCCGGTGGCGCGTCCGAGGACACCGAACCGCTGCAGACGCCCTTCGACGAGGACTGGCACGTGCAGACCCTCTCGCTCGCCTGGGACGAGGACCGCCAGCGCATCGTCATCGAGTGCCACGACCACGACCCGGACGAGGTCGACGAGGACGACGACGAGGAGCCGGTCGGCCCGCTCGGACGCAACTCGCTGCGGGTGACCCTCGACCCCGCCGACGCGCGGGCCTTCGCCCGCCGCAGCTCGGCGCTCGTGGCCGCCGGCCGGCCCCCGTGCCCGTTCTGCGGCGGGCCCCTCGACCCCACGGGCCACATCTGCCCGCGGGCCAATGGCTACCGCCGCTGAGACGCACCCGCAGCCGGTCGACCTCACCGGCGAGCTCGAGGTGCTGGGGCGCGTCGCCGGGTCCTCGAACATGGCCGTCGTCGCCCGCGTGTCGACGCTGCCCGGTGGGCACGTCGTCTACAAGCCCGTGCGTGGCGAGCGACCGCTCTGGGACTTCCCCGAGGGCACCCTGGCGGGCCGCGAGGTCGCGGCACACGTGGTGTCCGAGCTGGGTCGGTGGCACGTCGTGCCGCCGACGGTGCTGCGCGACGGCCCGCTCGGGCCCGGCTCGGTGCAGCTGTGGGTCGGTGACCCCTTCGACCCGGTGCCCGACGACGCCGTCGTCGACCTCGTCCCGGAGGGCCGTGCCCCTGCGGGATGGCACGCCGTCTTCGACGGCGAGGCGCCGGGCGGCTCGGCGGTGACCGTGGTGCACTCCGGCGCCGACGACGTGCGCTCGCTGGCGGTGCTCGACGCCGTCATCAACAACAGCGACCGGAAGGGCTCGCACTGCCTCCGCGACGCGTCGGGCCGGCTGTGGGCCATCGACCACGGGGTCACGTTCTCGCCGGTCCCCAAGCTGCGGACGGTGCTCTGGGGCTGGGCAGGCGAGCCGTTCGCCGACGCCGACCGCGAGCGCCTGGCCCTGTTGTCCGCCGCCCTCGACGAGGAGGCCGAGCGTGACCGGCTGCTCGCGCTCCTGCCCGAGGGCGACGTCGACGCGCTGGTCCTGCGGGTGGAGCGCCTGCTGGACCGCGGCATCCATCCGTACCCGAGCCCCGGCTGGCCGGCGGTCCCCTGGCCGCCGCTGTGACGCCGGCACCGCGGCGGACGCCGGTCGAGGGGTGTGGGCGGCCCGGGATAGAGTCTGCGCGTGAGAAGCTGGCCCACGCCGTTCATCCCGCAGGTCCCCGGCTCCGCCCCCGAGGTGAAGGTCCGCGACACGGCGACCGGCGAGCTCGTCCCCGCGGCAGCGGGGCCTGAGGCCACGGTCTACGTCTGCGGCATCACGCCCTACGACGCGACCCACCTCGGGCACGCCGCCACGTACGTCACGTTTGACCTGCTCGGCCGCATCCTGCGCGACAGCGGCCGCACGGTCCGCTACGTCCAGAACATCACCGACATCGACGACCCCCTGCTCGAGCGTGCCGAGCGCGACGGCATCGACTGGCGCGACCTCGCCACCCGCGAGATCGCCCTGTTCCGCGAGGACATGACCGCGCTCGGCGTGATCCCGCCGGACGAGTACCTCGGAGCCGTCGAGAGCATCCCGACGTTCGTCGCCCCGATCGAGCGGCTCGTCGCCGACGGCGCCGCCTACCCGGTGCCCGCCCCTGACGCGTCGCGCGAGGGCGCGACCGACGTCTACTTCGACGTCGCGCGGGACCCGCGCTTCGGCTCGGTGAGCCACCTCGACGAGGACGGCATGCTGGAGGTCTTCGAGGAGCGCGGCGGCGACCCCGACCGGCCCGGCAAGCGCAACCGGCTCGACGCGCTCCTGTGGCGGGCCCACCGCGAGGGCGAGCCCGAGTGGGACGGCGGCGGCCTCGGTCCCGGCCGACCCGGCTGGCACATCGAGTGCGCCTGCATCGCGATGGACCACCTCGGTGTGCCCGTCGACGTCCAGGGCGGCGGCACGGACCTCGTGTTCCCGCACCACGAGATGAGCGCGGCGCACGCCAGGGCGCTGAGCGGCGCCCCGGCCTTCGCCGGCGCGTTCGTCCACCAGGGCATGGTCGGGCTCGACGGCGAGAAGATGAGCAAGAGCCGCGGCAACCTCGTGCTCGTCTCCCAGCTGCGGCGCGAGGGCGTGGACCCCATGGCGATCCGCCTCACCCTGCTCGCCAAGCACCACCGCGAGGACTGGATGTACGACGACGCGATGCTCGTCGACGCGCAGCAGCGGCTCGAGACGTGGCGAAAGGCCTTGTCCGGCAACGGCGGTCCGGTCGCCGACCAGACCGTCGAGGACATCCGCGCGGCCCTCGCCGACGACCTCGACAGCCCGCGCGCGCTCCAGGCCGTCGACCGCTGGGCCGCGCAGGCGTTGACCCGCGGCGGTGACGACCCCGGCGCGCCCGGCGTCGTCGGACGCGCGCTCGACGCGCTGCTCGGCGTCCGCCTCTGAGGCAGGACGCCCGGGACGGTCAGCGACCGCGCTGGTCGTCGTCCCGGCCGCGCAGGTACCGCTCGAACTCGCGCGCGATGGCGTCGCCGCTCGCCTCCGGCAGCTCGGCGGTGTCCTGGGCCTCCTCGAGCGACTGCACGTACTCGGCGACCTCCTCGTCGGACTGCGCGAGCTCGTCGACGCCGCGCTCCCACGCCCGGGCCGTCTCCTCGAGGTCGGCGTGCGGCACCGTGATGCCGAGGAGGGCCTCGATGCGGCGCAGCAGGCTCAGCGTCGCCTTGGGCGAGGGCGGGCCACCGGCGTAGTGCGGGACGGCGGCCCATGCCGACACCGTCGGGATGCCGGTGTCGGCGGCCGTGTGGCTGAGGACACCGACGATGCCCGTGGGGCCCTCGTAGCGGCTCGCCTCGACGTCGAAGCGGTGCATCGCCGAGTCGTCCTCGGCGGTGGCCGTGACCGGGATCGGACGGGTGTGGGGCACGTCGGCGAGCAGCGCGCCGAGCGTGAGGATGGTCGTCACGCCGAGCTGCTGGGCCAGCTCGAGCAGCTCGATGCAGTAGGCGCGCCAGCGCATCGAGGGCTCGATGCCCTGGACGAGGACGACGTCGCGGTCGAAGCCGGTGTCGGTGGCCACGAGGATGCGGGTGGTCGGCCAGGTGAGGACCCGGCGGCCGTCCTCGACCGACACACGCGGCCGGTTGACCTGGAAGTCGTAGTACTCCTCGGGGTCGAAGGCGGCGACGAGCTCGGCGTCCCACACGTCGGCGAGGTGACGCACGGCGCTCGTGGCGGCCTCACCCGCGTCGTTCCAGCCCTCGAAGGCCGCGATGAGCACCGGGTCGTTGAGCTCCGGCACGTCCTCGAACTCCAGCACCTTGCCTCCTTCGTCGCGGCCGCGCCCGCGACCACACCGCCAGCCTATGCCGTGGTGCGGACGCCGTGCCCGCACTGCGGGCGGCGACGCGCCCGTCGGCACGGGTCCGTAGAATTCGGTCGGTCCGACGTTCCGCGACCCGATCCCCGGCCGCCCGCCGAGAGGAGACCCCTTGACCCAGTCGCCGCAGGTGCGGCCCGACGCCACCGATGCCCTCACCGCGACGCTCCGCGAGCGGATCATGGTGCTCGACGGGGCGATGGGCACGGCGATCCAGCGCGACCGGCCGGACGAGGCCGGATACCGCGGCCAGCGGTTCAAGGACTGGCACACCGACGTCCAGGGCAACAACGACCTGCTGTCGATCACCGCCCCCGAGATCATCGCCGGCATCCACCGCGAGTACCTCGAGGCCGGCGCCGACATCATCGAGACGAACACCTTCAACGCCACGGCGATCTCGCTGTCGGACTACGGCATGGAGGACCTCGCCTACGAGATCAACCACGCGTCGGCAGCACTGGCCCGCCGCGAGGCCGACGCGATGACCGCGCGCACGCCGGAGCGTCCCCGCTGGGTGGCCGGCGCGCTGGGCCCGACGTCGCGCACGGCGTCGATCTCACCGGACGTCAACGACCCGGGTGCGCGCAACGTGACCTTCGACGGTCTGGTCGCGGCCTACCTGGACGCCGCGCGCGGCCTCGTCGACGGCGGCAGCGACCTGCTCTTCGTCGAGACGATCTTCGACACGCTCAACGCCAAGGCGGCCATCTTCGCCCTCGAGCAGCTCTTCGACGAGCGCGGTCGGCGCTGGCCGGTCGTCGTCTCCGGCACCATCACCGACGCGTCGGGGCGCACCCTGTCGGGCCAGGTCACGGAGGCGTTCTGGAACTCCGTGCGCCACGTGCACCCCATCGCCGTCGGCCTCAACTGTGCGCTCGGCGCCAAGGAGATGCGTCCGTACATCGCCGAGATGTCGCGGGTCGCCGACACGTTCGTCTCCTGCTACCCGAACGCCGGGCTGCCCAACGCCTTCGGTGAGTACGACGAGGCGCCGGACGAGACCGCGGCGATCCTGTCCGAGTTCGCCGACGCCGGGTTCGTCAACCTCGTCGGCGGCTGCTGCGGCACGACACCGGAGCACATCGCCTCGATCGCCAAGGCCGTCGACGGCAAGCCACGGCGCGAGGTGCCGACGCCCCGGCCCGCCATGCGCCTGTCGGGCCTCGAGCCCTTCACCATCGATGCCGACAGCCTGTTCGTCAACGTCGGCGAGCGCACGAACATCACCGGCTCGGCCCGCTTCCGCTCGCTCATCAAGGACGGCGACTACGACACCGCGCTGTCCGTGGCCGCGCAGCAGGTCGAGAACGGCGCCCAGGTCATCGACGTCAACATGGACGAAGGCATGATCGACGGCGTCGCGGCGATGGAGCGCTTCCTGCGGCTCGTCGCGAGCGAGCCCGACATCAGCCGGGTGCCCGTCATGGTCGACTCGAGCAAGTGGGAGGTCATCGAGGCCGGCCTCAAGCAGGTCCAGGGCAAGCCCATCGTCAACTCGATCTCGCTCAAGGAGGGCGAGGCGTCGTTCGTCGAGCACGCCCGGCTCGTCCGCCGGTACGGCGCCGCGGCGGTCGTCATGGCCTTCGACGAGGACGGCCAGGCCGACTCGCTCGAGCGCCGCACGGCGATCTGCGAGCGCGCCTACCGGATCCTCACCGAGCAGGTCGGCTTCCCGGCCGAGGACATCATCTTCGACCCCAACGTCTTCGCCGTCGCCACCGGCATCGAGGAGCACGCCTCGTACGGGCGCGACTTCATCGAGGCCACGCGCTGGATCAAGCAGAACCTGCCCGGCGCCAGGGTGTCCGGCGGCATCTCCAACGTCTCGTTCAGCTTCCGCGGCAACAACCCCGTCCGCGAGGCCATCCACGCCGTGTTCCTCTACCACGCCATCGCGGCGGGCCTCGACATGGGCATCGTCAACGCCGGTGCCCTCGCCGTATACGACGAGGTCGACGCCGAGCTGCGGGAGCGCATCGAGGACGTCGTGCTCAACCGTCGGCCCGACGCCGCCGAGCGGCTCCTCGAGATCGCCGAGTCCTACAACCGCGACTCGGCCGCGGCGGAGGCCGACGAGGAGGAGTGGCGCTCGCTGCCGGTCGCCGAGCGCATCACGCACGCCCTCGTCAAGGGCATCGACGGGTACGTCGAGGCCGACACGGAGGAGCTCCGGGCCGAGATCGCCGGGCGAGGCGGCCGGCCCATCGAGGTCATCGAGGGTCCTCTCATGGACGGCATGAACGTCGTGGGCGACCTCTTCGGCGCGGGAAAGATGTTCCTGCCCCAGGTGGTCAAGAGCGCGCGGGTCATGAAGAAGGCCGTCGCCTACCTCATCCCCTTCATCGAGAAGGAGAAGGCCGCCGACCCCGAGCTGGCCAAGCAGAAGGACACCAACGGCACCATCGTCATGGCCACGGTCAAGGGCGACGTCCACGACATCGGCAAGAACATCGTCGGCGTCGTCCTGCAGTGCAACAACTACGAGGTCATCGACCTCGGCGTCATGGTGCCCGCCCAGAAGATCCTCGACGCGGCCAGGGAGCACGACGCCGATCTCATCGGCCTGTCCGGCCTCATCACCCCCTCGCTCGACGAGATGGTCGGTTTCGCGGCCGAGATGCAGCGCACCGGCATGACGATCCCGCTGCTCATCGGCGGCGCGACCACGTCCCGGGCACACACGGCCGTCAAGGTGGACAAGCGGTACGACGGCCCGGTCGTCTGGGTCAAGGACGCCTCGCGCTCGGTCCCGGTCGCCGCCGCCCTGCTGTCGGACGAGCAGCGTCCCCGGCTGCTCGCCCAGGTCAAGGCCGACTACGACGCGCTGCGGGCCCGGCACGCCGCCAAGACCGAGCGCAAGCTCCTGCCGCTGGCGGCCGCTCGCGAGCGTCGCACCCCGGTCGACTGGACCGGGTACCGGCCGCCGCACCCGCACCTGCTGCTCCAGCAGGAGAAGGACGTCTCCACGATCACCCGGTCGCGCACCGCCCCGCAGCACGTCCGGGCCTTCCACGACTACCCGCTCGCCGAGCTGCGCCGGTACATCGACTGGTCGCCGTTCTTCTCGGCGTGGGAGCTCAAGGGCACCTACCCCGACATCCTCAACAACCCGGCGAGCGGACAGGCCGCCCGCAAGCTGTTCGAGGACGCACAGGCGATGCTCGACCGCATCGTCGAGGAACGGTGGCTGACGGCCAACGGCGTCATCGGGTTCTTCCCGGCCAACGGTGTCGGTGACGACATCGAGGTGTACGCCGACGAGTCGCGCGCCGAGCCGCTGGCCGTGCTGCACCACCTGCGACAGCAGGGCGAGCACCGCGCCGGCGTGCCCAACCGCTCGCTCGCCGACTTCGTCGCCCCGAAGGGCACGCGTGACTGGGTCGGCGGCTTCGCCGTGACCGCCGGGCTCGGCAGCGCCGAGCGGGTGGCCCGGTTCCGCGAGCGCCTCGACGACTACGACGCGATCCTGCTCGAGGCGCTCGCGGACCGGCTCGCCGAGGCCTTCGCCGAGCGGATGCACGAGCGGGTGCGCAAGGAGTTCTGGGGCTACGCGCCCGACGAGCACCTCAGCAACGCCGCGCTCATCAAGGAGCAGTACGCGGGCATCCGTCCGGCGCCCGGCTACCCCGCCTGCCCCGAGCACACGGAGAAGCGCACCCTGTGGGACCTGCTCGACGTGGAGGCCCGCACCGGCATCACGCTCACCGACAGCATGGCGATGACGCCCGGGGCCTCGGTCTCCGGCTGGTACTTCTCGCACCCGGAGTCGCAGTACTTCGTCGTCGGCCGCGTCGACCGCGACCAGGTGGCCGACTACGCGCAGCGCAAGGGGTGGACGCTGGCCGAGGCGGAGCGCTGGCTCTCGGCCAACCTCGCCTACGACCCGGAGGACTGACGCCGTGACCGGCCCCGCAGCACCCGTCCCGACGGACCGCCCGGCCCTGCCGGCGGCGGTCCTCTGGGACATGGACGGCACGCTCGTCGACACGGAGCCCTACTGGATCGAGGCCGAGCACGAGCTCGTCGCGGCGCACGGCGGCGTGTGGAGCGACGAGTTCGCCCACCAGCTCGTCGGCAACGCGCTGGAGGTGTCGGCCCAGCTCATCATCGACCAGTCGGGCATCGCGCTGTCCGTGCCCGAGATCATCGACGCCCTCCTCGTGCGCGTCATCTCCCGGGTGGAGCAGCGCGTGCCGTGGCGCCCGGGAGCTCGCGAGCTGCTCCTCGAGCTGGGCTCGCTCGGCGTGCCGAACGTGCTCGTCACGATGTCGTGGCGCTCCCTCGCCGAGACCGTCGTGCGACACCTGCCCGACGGCGCCTTCGCCGCGCTCGTGACCGGTGACGAGGTGAGCCACGGCAAGCCGCACCCCGAGCCCTACCTCGCCGCCGCCCGGGTCCTCGGGGTCGAGCCGGCCGACTGCGTCGCGATCGAGGACTCGCCCGCAGGGGTGCGCTCGGCAGCTGCCGCGGGCGTGCCGACGATCGCGATCCCGCACGTCGTGCCGGTGCCGGCCGTCGCCGGCGCGGTCCGCATCGACACCCTCGCGGGCGTGGCCGCTGCCGACCTGACCGGGATCGTGTCCGCGGCCGGCATCGCCTCCTGACCAGCCGGCCTCTCGGGCCCGACTGCGCGCCGGTGCCGGCGCGCGTGCGCGTACCCGGCAGGGTGAGCGCTACCGACGCCGAACGTCCGCAACGAGGGATACGTTGCCGACATGCCCGACCTCACGATCAAGGCGCTCACGCCGGAGACGTTCGACGACTTCGCCGATCTCGTCGAGCGGAACGCGCTCAGCGACCGCGACGGCGGCTGCGGGTACCGCCACGGCGGGGGGCGGCGCCTCGCTGAGGCAGTGAGCGCCCCGGACTGCGGCGTCGGTCGCTCGTGCCGCTCGAGCCGCTCGAGCCACTCGTTGCGGTTCTGCCACCCCCGTCGGGGCTGGGTGTCGTGCCCCGGCTGCTGTTCTCCGTGCGGCCGCGGACGATGCCGATGAACACCTCGACGCCGGGGTCGGGGTCGTCGACGCGCCAGGCCAGCCCGATCCGGGAGCCGGCGACCCCGTGGACCGGCCGGTGCACGACGTCCTGGCGATGGTGCAACCGCGCGATCGACAGCGGCAGGATGGCGATCCCGCCTCCCGCTGCGACGACCTCCACGACCTCGGCGTCGGTCATCGGCGGCATCGTCGCGGACCGGTCCTTCGCGTCGCGGCTGGCGACGGCGGCCCACTCCGGCACGGCGTCCGGACCCTGGACGAGGACCTCGTCGGCGAGGTCCTCGACCTCGACCTCCTCGAACGCCGCCACGACGTGCTCGCGGGAGGCGACGACGACGGGCACCTCCTCGTAGAGCGGGATGAGGTGCAGGCCCTCGCGTGCGACGGGCAGCCGGACCAGCGCCATCGACGCCTCACCGGCGCGGACGGCGTCGAGCTGCACGTCGACGGTGACGGGCACGAGCTCGAGTTCGCGGTCAGCCACCCGGCGCGCCCAGCGACGGGCCCACTTGTCCGGGGACACGCCGGCGACGAAGTCGACGCGGAAGGCGGAGGTCATCCTGGGCCTCCTGTCGGGGTGGGGCCGGGCGGGGTTCCCGACGAGGGTAGTGCAGCCGGCGCACCCCCTTCCCGGTCAGCGGTGCTGGGCGGACCACGCCCCCGCGGCCGCCGCCTCGGCCAGCAGCTCCGCGAGACCCTCGTGGTCGTCCCGGACCAGGCCCGTCGTGACGCGCACGTGTCCGCCCGCACCCGAGCCGTTGTCGACGGAGAACGGTGACCCGGGCGTCACCGCGATGCCCTGGCTCGCGAGGCGCAGCACCGCGGCGCTCTCGTCGCGGACCGGCACCCAGATGTTGAGGCCCTCGGTGCCGGGCACGGTCACGCCCAGGCCGGCGAGCCGGTCGACGACGAGCTCACGGCGCCGGGCGTACTCGGCGCGGGCGCGCCCGATCGCCCGCACGGCGTCGGGGTCGGTGAGCAGGCCGGCGAGGACCCGCTGGAGCAGCCGGCTCGACCAGCCCTGCCCGAGGGACCGCGCGTGCCGCAACGGGGCGAGCAAGGCCGCGGGCCCGCTCAGCGCGGCCAGGCGCAGGTCCGGTCCGTGCGACTTGCTGAAGCTGCGGACGTGCAGCACCTGTTCGGGCACCCACGCCCCGAGGCTCGTCGGCGACGAGCTCGCGATGGGGCCGCTCGAGTCGTCCTCGACGACGACGAGGTCGCGGCCGCTCACGAGCGAGGCCAGGCGTCGGGCCCGCGTCGGCGACATCGTGACGCCGGTCGGGTTCTGCCCGCGCGGCTGGAGCACCAGGGCTGTCGGCCGGCGGGCCAGTGCCGACTCGAGGGCGTCGACGTCGAGGCCGGTCTCGTCGAGCGGCACCCCCAGCACGTCGACGCCCCGGTCCTCGAGGAGGTCGAGCAGGGGAGGGAACCCGGGGTTCTCGACGACGACCGTGTCGCCGGGTCGCAGCAACGTGCGCGAGACGATGTCGAGCGCGTCCATGGCTCCGTCGACGACGAGCAGGTCGTCCGGCTCGTACGGCCAGTCGGCGAGGAGCACCTCGCGCAGCTCGGGCAGGACCGGGTCGTCGAGGTAGCTGCTCGGGCCGCGCGGCTCGTCGATCGCCGCCAGCACTCGGGCGAGCGAGGGCAGCAGGGCGGCGTCGGGAATGCCGGTGGACAGGTCGAGGCTGACGGGGGAGTCGTGGCGCAGCGCGCGGGTGTAGCGCTCGCCGCCGCGACGCGTCTCGGCGACGGTCGTGCCGCGCCGGCCGTCCGACCGGATCGTGCCGGACCGCGAGAGCAGCTGCCACGCGGCGCTCACGGTGGTCGGCGACATCATCAGCTCCTGCGCGACCTGCCGGATCGGCGGCAGCAGGTCGCCGGGAAGCAGGCGACCGTCGCGGATCGCGCGGGAGACCGCCTGGGCCAGGCCCTTGGCGGTCGGGTGCTCGAGGCGCTCCTCGAGGTCAGAGATGACGGCACGCACGTCTGTAACATAGCAATCAAGCCTTTGTACCGCACCCATCTGGCACGTAGTGTTGACGGCATGACGACCCCTGCCGTGACCTCCATCGACCACTGGATCTCCGGGACCCGCGTCGCGGGCACCTCCGGGCGCACCGCACCCGTGCACGACCCTGCGACCGGCGTTCGGACCGGTGAGGTGGCGCTCGCCTCGGCCGCCGAGATCGACGCCGCCGTCAAGACCGCCGTCGCCGCTGCACGCGAGTGGCGCACGAGCTCGCTGTCGAAGCGGGCCGCGGTGCTCTTCGCCTTCCGCGAGCTGCTCCACGAGCGCACCGACGAGCTCGCCGCGATCGTCACCGCCGAGCACGGCAAGGTCCTGTCCGACGCCGCCGGTGAGATCGCGCGCGGTCTCGAGAACGTCGAGTTCGCCACCGGCGTGCCGCAGCTGCTCAAGGGGGGCTTCTCCGAGCAGGCGTCGACCGGCGTCGACGTCTACAGCATCCGCCAGCCCCTCGGCGTCGTCGCCGGCATCACGCCGTTCAACTTCCCGGTCATGGTGCCGCTGTGGATGTGCGCCAACGCCATCGCCTGCGGCAACGCCTTCGTCCTCAAGCCGAGTGAGAAGGACCCGTCGGCCTCGCTCTTCCTCGCCGAGCTGTGGAAGGAGGCCGGACTGCCCGACGGCGTCTTCACCGTCGTCCACGGCGACAAGGAGGCCGTCGACGCCCTCCTCGACCACGACGACATCGCCGCCGTCAGCTTCGTCGGGTCGACGCCGATCGCGAAGTACATCTACGAGCGGGGCACCGCGCGCGGCAAGCGCGTCCAGGCCCTCGGTGGCGCCAAGAACCACGCCCTCGTGCTGCCCGACGCCGATGTCGACCTCGCGGCGGACTCCATCGTCTCGGCGGCCTACGGCGCCGCCGGGGAGCGGTGCATGGCCCTGTCGGTGGCCGTCGCGGTCGGCGACGTCGGTGACCGGCTCGTCGCCGCGGTCGCCGAGCGCATCCCCGGCCTGCGCGTGGGCAACGGCGCCGACCCGGGCACCGACATGGGCCCCCTCATCACGCGTGAGCACCGCGACAAGGTGGCGGGGTACGTCGAGGCGGGTGCGCAGTCCGGCGCGACCGTCGTCGTCGACGGGCGCACGAGCGAGGTGCCGGCAGAGGGGTTCTTCCTCGGCATGACGCTGCTCGACGACGTCACGCCCGAGATGACCGTCTACCGCGACGAGATCTTCGGTCCGGTGCTGTCCGTCGTCCGGGTGGACAGCTACGACGAGGGCCTGGCGCTCATCAACCGCAACCCGTACGCCAACGGCACGGCCATCTTCACCCGTGACGGCGGCGCCGCCCGACGCTTCCAGAACGAGGTCGAGGTCGGCATGGTCGGCATCAACGTGCCGATCCCGGTGCCCGTCGCCTACTACTCCTTCGGCGGTTGGAAGGACTCGCTCTTCGGTGACACCCACATGTACGGACCCGAGGGTGTCAACTTCTACACGCGGGGCAAGGTCGTCACGCAGCGCTGGCCCGACCCGGCCACCTCGAGCGTCGACCTCGGCTTCCCCCGCACCCGCTGACCGGCCGGAGAGGACACACCCATGACCGAACTCGACCACCGCAGCGTCATCGCCGAGCAGCTCGACGCCATGGGGGAGGCCGACGTCCGCGCGCTGGACCGCGGGCACGTCTTCCACTCGTGGTCGGCCCAGGGGCTCATCGACCCGCTGCCCATCGCCCGGGCGCAGGGCTCGTACTTCTGGGACTACGCCGGTACGCGCTACCTCGACTTCAGCAGCCAGCTGGTCAACGTCAACATCGGCTACCAGCACCCGAAGGTCGTCGCGGCCATCCAGGAGCAGGCCGCCCGTCTGACGACGATCCAGCCCTCGTTCGCCAACGACGCGCGCAGCGAGGCGGCCCGGCTCATCACCGAGGTCGCGCCCGAGGGGCTGTCGGCCGTCTTCTTCACCAACGGCGGTGCCGAGGCCAACGAGAACGCGATCCGGATGGCGCGTCTGCACACCGGCCGGAACAAGGTGCTCGCCACCTACCGCAGCTACCACGGCGCGACGGCCGGCTCGATCACCCTGACCGGCGACCCCCGCCGCTGGCCCTCCGAGCCCGGCTACCCCGGCATCGTGCACTTCTGGGGTCCGTACACCTACCGCTCGGCGTTCCACTCCGAGAACGAGGAGCAGGAGCGCGACCGGGCCCTGCAGCACCTTCGCGACACGCTCATGGTGGAGGGACCGCAGACCGTCGCGGCCGTCATCCTCGAGACCGTCGTCGGCACCAACGGCATCCTCGTGCCGCCGGACGGCTACCTGCAGGGTGTCCGGGACCTGTGCGACGAGCACGGCATCGTCCTCATCGCCGACGAGGTCATGTCCGGGTTCGGCCGGTGCGGCGAGTGGTTCGCCGTCGACCGCTGGGGCGTCCGGCCGGACCTCATCACGTTCGCCAAGGGGGTCAACTCCGGCTACGTGCCGCTCGGCGGCGTCGTCATCTCCGACGAGGTCCGCGCCTCCTTCGAGACGCGCGCCTACCCGGGCGGGCTCACGTACTCGGGGCACCCGCTGGCCTGCGCGTCCGCCGTCGCGTCGATCAACGCCTTCCACGAGGAGGGCATCATCGACAACGCCCGGATGCTCGGCACCGAGGTCATCGGGCCGGGGCTGGCCGAGCTCGCCAGGAAGCACCCGAGCGTCGGCGAGGTCCGTGGCCTCGGGGTCTTCTGGGCCCTCGAGCTGGTCCGCGACCGGCAGACGCGCGAGCCCCTCGTGCCGTTCAACGCTGCCGGCGAGGCGGCCCGGCCCATGACGGCCTTCGCAGCGGCGTGCAAGGAGCGCGGTCTGTGGCCGTTCACCCACTTCAACCGGACGCACGTCGTGCCGCCGTGCACGACCACGCCGGACGAGGTGCGCGAAGGCCTGGCCATCCTTGACGAGGCACTGTCGGTCGCCGACGAGTTCACGGCCTGAGGCGAACCTCCGGACCGGTCGGCGCGCCGACGTCGACCGGCCCGGGGGCCGACCCCGGCGCCGGGGGGTAGCAGACCTCCCGCATCCAGAGCTCGACGTTGAGGATCCGCCAGAAGACCATCGAGTCGTGCGGGCCACCGCCGGCGAGCCACTGCTCGAAGGCCGCGGCCACGGCGTCCGCGTCGAACCACGGTCGTGCCCGGAAGGAGTCGGAGCCGAACACGTCACGCAGCAGGCCGGGTGACTCACGGAACCAGTCGTCCTGGGGCGTGGTGAAGCCGATCTTGTTGCGGCGCAACGTGATCGACTCGGGCAGTAGATCGCGCACGGCCTCACGGAGCATCCGCTTGTTCCACCCGTCACCCAGGACCGACGCGTCCGGCTGGTCGAACACGAACCGCACGAGGTCGACGGCGAGGAACGGCACCCGGCCCTCGAGCGAGAAGCGCATGGTGTTGCGGTCCTCGTAGCGCAGCAGGGCCGGCAGCGAGCCGACGAAGAGGTCGTGGACGAGGCGCTCGCGCAGTGTCGTGCCGGCGGGGGCATACCGCTCGTCGCGGTGCTCGTCGACGAAGGCGGAGGCCAGCAGCGGTGCCACGGAGGCGTCGTGTGCGGTCGGCAGCAGGCGCCTGGCGCGGTTGGCGACGAGGCCGCGAAGGACGTCGCGCTCGGCCAACGCCTCACGCAGGGCGCGGACCGGGTGGCGGCGCAGCAGGTCGCGCAGGTGCACGACGGTCTGGGGCACGTAGCCGGCGAGCAGCTCGTCGGCCCCCTGCCCGTCGAGCATGACGGTGACGTGACGGGACGCCTCGCGCATGACCCGGTACTGCGCATACGGCCCGGACGAGACGACCGGCTCCTCCTGGCTCCGCACGAAGTCGGCGAGGTCGGCGACGAGGTCCTCGGTGACGGGCGCGACGAGATGGCGCTCGACCCGGTCGCGGCGGCCGTCGAGGGCGTCCTCGACCCACCGGCGCTCGTCGTTGCGGTGTCCGGGGAAGACGGCGGAGAAGGTCCGCTGGCGCACCCCGACCGCGCGGGCGGACGGCTCGGGCAGGAGCTCGTCGACGAGCGCGGCGACCGCAGAGCTGTCGAGCCCTCCGGACAGCGACGTGCCGACGGGCACGTCCGAGGACAGGCGCATCCGCACCGCTCGGGTCAGCGCGTCGCGGAACCGGAGGGAGGTCGCAGGCTCGTGGCGGTCGCCGCGGGACGCGCGCCTGGCCGCGGCGAGAAGGTCCTCGCGCAGCGAGGTGAAGGGGCGGCGGTCCATCCCGTCGGGGCCGATCGTCACGACCTCGCCGGGCAGGACCCGTTCGATGCCGGTGAAGAAGGTGGCCCGGTCGTCGTCGTGGACCCGGAAGCGCAGGTAGCGGTACACCGAGCGCTCGTCCGGCGTGGCGGGCACGAGGCCGGTGGCCAGGATCGGGCGGATCTCGCTGGCGAACAGCCAGCCCTCGCCGCCGGTGCTCCTCACCCGGGCCAGGTGCAGCGGCTTGATGCCGAAGTGGTCGCGGGCGAGCAGGAGCGTGCCGGTCGTGCGGTCCCAGAGCGCCAGGGCGAACATGCCGTCGAAGCGGTCGAGAGCACCGGCGCCCCACTCGACGAGGGCGTGGAGCACGACCTCGGTGTCACTGCGGGTGCCGAACCGGTGGCCTGCTTCGCGCAGCTCGTTCCGCAACGCGTCGTGGTTGTAGACCTCGCCGTTGTAGACGAGGACGTACCTTCCGTCCTCCGTGCACATCGGCTGCCGGCCACCTGCACGGTCGATGATCGCGAGGCGCTGGTGGGCGAACCCGGCCCGGCCCATGTCGTCGGTCCAGGTGCCCGAGCCGTCCGGGCCCCGGTGCCGTTGCGCGGCGTCCATGCGCTCGAGCAGGCGCGGGTCCGCGTCCAGCCCGACGTAGCCCGCGATGCCGCACATGCCAACCTCCCGCGGCCGTCGGCACCGGAGACCGGCAAGACCGCAGGCCCAGCGTCGCGGGGCGCGCTGGGCGCCGGCTGGACGGCGACTGCGGAGCCGCTGGACACGCGCCCGGGTCTCACGCTGCCGTGCGTGACGGGGACCCGCACGCGCCGTCCGGGCGTCTCAGGCGTCGATGTCGACCAGCCCCGACGCGGTGGGGTCCACCGCGCGCTCGGCCGCGTCCTCGGGAAGGGGAGGGGGAGTGCCGCCCCACGCCGGGCACAGGGCGCGGTGCTCGCACCAGTCGCACAACCGGCTCGGGCTCGGGCGCCAGTCGCCCGTGGAGGCGGCCCGCTCGATGGCCGCCCAGAGCGCCTTGACCTTGCGCTCGACGCCGAGGAGGTCCTGCTCGTCGGGCTCGTAGGCCACGATCTCGCTGTTGCCGAGGTAGACCAGCTGGAGGCGGCGAGGGATCTCACCGCGCAGCCGCCAGAGCACGAGCGCGTAGAACTTCATCTGGAACAGCGCCTTGGCCTCGAAGTGCTCGGCGGGGGACCGGCCGGTCTTGTAGTCGACGACGCGCATGGCACCGCTCGGGGCGACGTCGAGGCGGTCGACGTAGCCGCGCAGCGTCAGGCCGTCGATCTCGGTCTCGACGTAGAGCTCGCGCTCGGCCGGCTCGAGGCGCGTCGGGTCCTCCAGCCCGAACCACGTACCGAGCAGGGCGTGGGCGTCGGCGAACCATTCCTCGGTGCGACCGTCGCGGTCGGCGAGCAGCCCGAGCAGCTCGGGCTCCTCGCTCGTGAGGCGGTCCCACTCGCGAGGGACGATCGAGACGGCGGCCTCGAGGGTGCGCTCGGCCGCGGGCAGGTCGAACAGGCGCTCGAGGACGGCGTGCACGAGCGTCCCCCGAGCGGTGGCCGGCGTCGGTGGTGACGGCAGCTTGTCGATGACCCGGAAGCGGTAGAGCATCGGGCAGGTCATGAAGTCCGAGGCGCGGCTCGGGGACAGTGCTGCGGCCATGCACCGACTGTAGGCGGCCGGACCGACAGCGCCCGAGGACCACCCACAGGAGCGGGCCGGCCCGCGCGCCGGGCCGCCGGTGTCCACAGGGGCGGAGAAGGCCCCGCACGGCCGGGGGCGGCGGACCGAGGCATAGGGTCTGGGCATGAGCAGCACCGCGCGCCCGGCCGCCGGACCCGGGTGGCGGATCGGCGCCATCGCCGGGACGCCCGTCTACCTGGGCCGCTCCTGGCCGCTCGTCGTCGTGCTCATCATGCTCGTCGTCGTGCAGGCGCAAGGTGGTGGAGGGGCGTCGCTGGGGCAGTCCGTCGTCGTCGCGGCGGCGTTCGCGGTCATGCTGCTCGTCTCGGTCCTCGTGCACGAGGCCGCGCACGCGCTCGTCGCGCTGCGGCGTGGTCATCGGGTCGACCGGATCGTCGCCGACGTGTGGGGCGGCCACACCGTCTACGACGCCACGACGGGGACGCCGGTGTCGACGGCCCTGATCGCCGTGGCGGGCCCCTTGTCCAACCTCGCCCTCGCCCTGCTGGCCTGGCTCGTCCAGCCGCACGCGACGGGCGCCGTGGTCGCGGGCGTCCTCGACGCGGTCACCTACACCAACCTGTTCGTCGGGCTCTACAACCTGCTGCCCGGCCTGCCCCTCGACGGCGGCCAGATCGTCAGCTCGCTCGTGTGGCGGGCGACCGGCCGCAAGGCTGTCTCTTATACACATCTGACGCTGCCGACGACGGA
>NZ_JBNDHY010000071.1:0-22698 GCF_056755315.1 Monashia sp. HAY1-2A | reverse complement strand
TCCGTCACGCCGTGCGACCACGCCCACCTCGACGCCCTCGTCACCGCGGCCCGCGCCTTCGAGCCGTGCGTCGACCTCGCCGACCGGTGGGGACGCACGCTCGCGACCGTCCTCGACCGCGGAGGTCGGTTGCTGGCCGCCGGCAACGGCGGCAGCGCCGCCCAGGCGCAGCACCTCACCGCCGAGCTCGTCGGCAGGTACCGCCTCGACCGGCGGCCCTTCTCGGCCATCTGCCTGAGCGCCGAGACGTCGAGCCTCACGGCGATCTGCAACGACTACCCGGGCGAGGAGCTGTTCGCGCGGCAGGTCGAGGCCCACGCCCGGGAGGGTGACGTGCTCGTCCTGCTCTCCACGAGCGGCCGCAGCCCGAACGTCGTCGAGGCCGCGCGTCGTGGCCGCGAGTGCGGCGCCACCGTCTGGGCCCTGACGGGTCCGGCGCCCAACCCCCTCGCCGCGGTCGCCCACGAGGCGCTCGCCGTCGACGCCGAGTACACCGCCACCGTCCAGGAGCTGCACCTCGTCGCCGTGCACATCCTCTGCGCCGGCCTCGACCGCGCGCTCGGCGTGCACCCGGCGCGCACGACCGAGGACGTGCCTGCCGTGCGGAGGCCGGCATGAAGGGTCCGCTCGTCGTCGTCGGTGACGCCCTGCTCGACGTCGACCTCGACGGTCGCGCCGACCGGCTGTGTCCGGACGCCCCGGTGCCCGTCCTCGACGAGCTCGTCGAACGGGCGCGGCCCGGGGGTGCGGGGATGGCGGCGGCGCTGGCCCGCGCGGACGGTGCGGACGTCGTCCTGGTGAGCGCGCTCGGCGACGACGCGTCCGCGGCCCGCGTGCGCGAGCTGCTGCACGGCGTCGAGGTCATCGCCCTCCCCGCGCGGGGTGCGACCCCGGTCAAGCGACGCGTGCGCGCGGAGGGTCAGTCCCTGGTGCGCCTCGACACCGGTGGGCCGCCCGGCGGGGTGGGCCCGGCGCCGGCGCGCGCGCTGGACGCGGTCCGTGGGGCGGGCGCCGTCCTCGTCGCGGACTACGGTCGGGGCACCGTCGAGGCCGAGGGCCTGAGGGACGCGCTCGGTTCGGCCGCCGGGGACGTGCCCGTCACGTGGGACCCCCACCCGCGCGGCGGTGAGCCGGTCCGGGGCGCGCGCCTCGTCACCCCCAACGAGGACGAGGCGGCCGTGCTGGCCGCCCGGCGGGGGTTCGAGGTCGAGGGGCCCCGGCACTCGCTCGTCAGCATCCGGCGCCGTGCCGAGGCCCTGGCCCGCGTGTGGCGGGCGCGGGCCGTCGCCGTGACGCTGGGGGACCGCGGAGCCCTGCTGACCTACGGCGCGGGCACGCCCGTGCTCGTGCCGGCCCCCGACGTCCGGTGCATCGACCCGTGCGGGGCCGGCGACCGGCTCGCGGTGTCGGCTGCGCTGGCGCTGGGGGAGGGCCGGGTCATCGCGGAGGCCGTGGGCGACGGCGTCCGTCGGGCCGCGGAGTTCGTCGCCGCCGGTGGGCCCGCCGCGCTCGACGCCGACGCCGGACGCTCCCGGTGGTCGGTGCCGGAGACCGGAGGAGGACCCGCGACCACCCGCCGCCCGGTGGTCGTGGCCACCGGCGGCTGCTTCGACCTGCTGCACGCCGGCCACGTCGAGACGCTGCGCGCGGCCCGGGCCCTCGGCGACCGGCTCGTCGTGTGCCTCAACTCGGACGCGTCGGTGCGCCGGCTCAAGGGGTCCGGTCGTCCGATCGTGCCCGCGAGCGACCGGGCGCAGGTGCTCCTGGCACTCGAGTTCGTCGACGAGGTGGTGCTGTTCGACGAGGACACCCCGGTCGAGGTCCTGCGCCGCCTCCGCCCGGACATCTGGACCAAGGGCGGCGACTACGCGGGTGCGGACGTGCCCGAGCTCGCCGTCCTCGAGGAGTGGGACGGGCAGGCGGTCGTCCTGCCGTACGTCGAGGGCCGTTCGACGACGGCCCTCGTCGAGGCGGCGGCCGGCCGGTCCGGCTCCCACCACGCCGTGGGAGCGAGCGCCGCCGCGGCCGCAAAGACCGTTGGAACCGACGAAGGGACAGACACATGACGACCTCGACACCCGGGACCGTCCTCGTCACCGGCGCCGCCTCGGGCCTGGGCGCCGCCGTCGCCCGCGCCGTGGCGGCGGAGGGCGGGAGGCCGCTCGTGCTGGACCGGCGTGCCCCCGACGCCGACGTGGTCGGCGTCCCCGACTCGGACCTCGAGGTCGTCGACCTCGCCGACGCGCGCGCCGCCGAGGCGGCCGTGCGCCGGCTCGTGGACCGCGCCGGCGGCGTGGATGCGGTCGTGACGTGTGCCGGCACGGACGCGTGCGGGCGGTTCGACGAGGTGGACGGGGCCGACTGGGACCGGGTCGTCCACGTCAACCTCATCGGCACGGCCGCCGTCGTCCGCGCCGCGCTCCCGTCCCTGCTCGAGCGCGGGGGACGCGTCGTCACCGTCGCCTCGACGCTGGGCCTGCGGGTGCTCAGCGACGCGACCGCCTACTGCGCCTCCAAGTTCGGCGTCATCGGCTTCTCCCGCGCCCTCGCGGTCGAGACGCAGGGACGGATCGGGGTCACGACGCTGGTGCCCGGAGGCATGCACACCGCCTTCTTCGACGGCCGGCCCGAGCAGTACCGTCCGGCCCCCGACGCCAAGCTCAACCGGCCCGAGGACGTCGCCGCCACCGTGCTGTTCGCGTTGCGCCAGCCACGTGGCTGCGAGGTGCGCGAGCTCGTCGTCACGCCGTCGGTCGAGGGCTCCTGGCCGTGACACCGCGGGCGCTGGTCCTGCGCGCCCTCGGTCTCGGCGACGTGCTGACCGCGGTGCCGGCCCTCCGGGCGGTGCGGCGGGGGCTGCCCGACCACGAGCTCGTCCTCGCGGCACCTGCGGGCATCGGGGCGCTCGTCACCGGTGGTGGGCTCGTCGACCGGGTCCTGCCCACCGAGGGTCTCGGACCCCTCGCGTGGCAGGGTCCGGCGCCCGAGGTGGCCGTCGACCTCCACGGCTCGGGTCCGCAGAGCCATCGCCTGCTCGCGTCGCTGGGGCCCGGCCGGCTCGTCGCGTATGCCTGCGCAGAGGTGAGGGTCGACGGCCCGGCCTGGGTCGACGACGAGCACGAGGTCCGCCGGTGGTGCCGCCTCGTCGCCGACGCGGGCTGGCCGGCGGACCCGGACGAGCTGCACCTGCCGCCGGCGGACGTCGCCAACCCGGCCCCCGGGGTGGTCGTCGTCCACCCGGGCGCGGCCTACCCGTCTCGCCGCTGGCCCGCGGAACGCTTTGCGGCCGTAGCGGACTGGCTCCGCACGGAGGGACACGACGTCGTCGTCACGGGCTCCGCCGAGGAGGTCGCGCTCGCCCGTGAGGTCGCCGAGGCGGCCGGCCTGCCGGGCAGCTGCGTGCTGGCGGGGCGCACGGACCTACCGGCCCTGTCGGCACTCGTCGCCGGCGCCGAGCTCGTGGTCTGCGGCGACACCGGCGTCGCCCACCTGGCCTCGGCGCACCGCACGCCGTCCGTCGTCGTCTTCGGCCCGGTGGCGCCGGCCCTGTGGGGGCCACCCGCCGCAGGCCCGCACACCGTCGTGTGGCGCGGCAGCACGCGGGAGGCGCGTGGTGGCCGAGGAGACCCTCACGGGACCGAGCTCGATGCCGCGTTGGTGGCCACCGACGTCGCCGACGTCATCGACGCCGTGCGGGATCGCCTGCAGGACACCGGTGCTCAGGATCCCACGTGGGGTGCCGCCACACTGCGGAGGTGGTGAGCCGGCGGGTGGGTCTCGACCCGCAGGCGGTCCCGGAACCAGTCGATGGTGCGGCGCAGGCCCTCCTCGATGCCGACGGTCGGACGCCAGCCGAGCAGCTGCTCGGCCCGTGAGGTGTCGGGCCGTCGCACCCGAGGGTCGTCCTCGGGCAGGTCCACGAACCGGATGCGCGAGCGGGAACCCGTCAAGCGGCGCACCGTCTCGGCGAGCTCGAGGACCGTCACCTCGTCCTGCCCGCCGAGGTTGACCGGTCCGGGATGGTCGCTCTCGGCAAGCGCGCACAGGCCGTCGGTCGTGTCCGTGACGTAGCACAGCGACCTCGTCTGGCTGCCGTCGCCGGCCACGGTGATCGGCTCGCCGCGCAGCGCCTGGGTCGTGAACGAGGGGATCATCCGCCCGTCGTCGGTGCGCATCCCCGGCCCGTAGGTGTTGAAGATGCGCGCGATGGCGGTGTCGACGCCGCGACTCGTGCGGTAGGCCGTCGTGAGCGCCTCGGCGAACCGCTTGGACTCGTCGTAGACGCTGCGTGGACCGATGGGGTTGACGTTGCCCCAGTACGTCTCCGGCTGCGGGTGCACGAGTGGGTCGCCGTACACCTCCGACGTCGACGCGAGGACGAAACGCGCCCCGCGGGCCTGCGCCAGGTCGAGGGCGTGCATGGTGCCCTGGCTCCCGACGAGCATCGTCTCGACGGGCAGCGCGGCGTAGTGCACCGGGGAGGCGGGGGAGGCCAGGTGCATGACGAGGTCCACGTCGCCCGGTACGTCGAGGACGTGCGTGACGTCGGCGTCGAGGAACGTGAACCCCTCGTGCGCGGACAGCTCCTCGACGACCGAGCGCGAGCCGGTCAGGAGGTTGTCGACAGCGACGACCTCCCAGCCCCGACCGAGCAGGCGGCGACAGAGCCACCCGCCGAGGAAGCCGGCCCCGCCCGTGACGACGGCGCGCCGCGCGCCGGTCCTCGCGGGCGTCCGGTCCGGGTCGTGGTCCACGGCGGCGGGGTACCCGGCCGGTCCGCCACCAAACGCTTCGGACCGCGGGCCCTCGCGCGTTCGTGCGTGGTGGCACCCGAGTGGAGCGGGCTGCCTGGGGGTAGGGCTACGACATGGACGTCGACCAGACCAGGGCCCCGGTGCTCGAGACGATCGAGCACCTCCGCGCCATCGACACGTACACCTTCTCCCTGCCGGGCCACCGGTTCGGGGCGGGCGTCGACGAGGGCACGGCCCGCGTCCTGTCACGTGACACGTTCGGCGCGGACGTCATCATGGCCAAGTCCTCCGTGGGGGAGGCCGAGGAGCTCTACGCCGCGGCCGTCGGGGCCAGGCAGGCCGTCTTCACGACGTGCGGCTCGAGCATCTCGATCCACGTCGGGCTGCTGACCATCACCGGTCCGGGCCGCACGGTCGTCGTCGACCGCAACGTCCACAAGTCCGTCGTCGCCTCGCTCATCCTGTCCGGCGCGAACCCGGTGTGGCTCGAGCCGGCCTGGGACGAGGAGCGGCAGGTGGCCCACCCCGCCACGACGGCCGCCGTGGAACGGGCCCTGCGGGACCACCCCGAGGCCACGGCGGTGCTGCTCATCACCCCCACCGAGTACGGCACCGGGGCCGACGTCGCGGGCGTCGCCGACCTGTGCCACGAGCGCGGCATCCCCCTCATGGTCGACGAGGCCTGGGGCGGGCACTTCGGGTTCCACCCGGACCCGCCGACCGCTGCGGTCAAGGCCGGCGCGGACCTGTCCGTCCAGAGCCTCCACAAGGCCGACGGCGGGCTGTGCCAGGCGTCGATGATCCTCGTCGGCGGCGACATCGTCGACCCGGTCGACCTGCGCCTGCGGCTCGACCTCATCACCACGACGAGCCCCTCGGCACTCGTCTACGGCTCCATCGACGGGTGGCGCCGCCACCTGGCCCTCGAGGGCAAGGAGCTCATCGACGGCGCGCTGCAGCTGGCCTCCGAGCTGCGCCGTCGGCTCGGGAAGGTCGACGGGCTGCGGGTCGACGACGAGCGCCTCCTGGAGGTCGAGGGCGTCCACGAGTGGGACCCGCTCAAGCTCTGCGTCGACGTCAGCGGCCTCGGCATCACCGGCTACACCGCCAAGACGTGGCTGCGGGAGGAGCGACAGATCGCGGCACAGCTGGGCGACGCGCGCCGGCTCGTCTTCTCGCTCACCTACGCCGACGACCAGGCGGCGGCGGACCGGCTCGTCTCGGCGATGGAGGCGCTGGCCGCCGACCCGCCGGTCGGGCAGGCGCCTGCCCCGCAGATCCCGCCGCTGGAGCAGCTGCAGCTCGAGCAGGTCATGAGCCCCCGTGACGCCTTCTTCGCCGAGACCGAGCAGGTGTCCGACCCGGCCGGACGCGTCAGTGCCGAGATGGTCAGCCCCTACCCGCCCGGTGTGCCGACGGTCCTGCCGGGCGAGCGCTGGACCGAACCGGTCGTCACCTACCTGCGGGCGGCCAAGGCGGCCGGCGCGACGATCCCGGACGCGTCGGACCCCGAGCTGGCGACGTTCCGCGTCGTCCGCGAATGACCGGTCGCGCGTAGACCCTCAGCGGACCCGCCACGGCGGTTCGCGTCGTCTCGTGGGCTCGGAGTGGGGTAACGGTCCTGTGAGGGGAGGGCCGGGGGGCCCTCTCCAGCGACAGGAGGACCCATGCCCTCGCCTCAGGCGGCCCGACGTGACGCGGGGCTTCGACCCTCGAGCGGCCCCGGGCCTGCGTCGACGCCCCTGCCGGGTCCCAGCAGGGGCGTCGCCGACATCGTGGCAGCCGCCTGCGTCACGCCGCGCCCGCTGCGGCCGCGCCTGCCCGGCGTCGCGGCGTGTGTGCCGCGCACGGAGCCCGCACCGACCTTCCGACCGGCGCCGTCGCCCTTCAACCAGCAGGGGCGGCGGCGCCTCCTCACATCGGGGGGCCGGCGTGCGCGACGCCGCCCAGGAGCAGCGTCGCGAGCTCGGCGGCATGCGTCCACGGGTTGTTGTGCGACCCGCCCAGGACGCGGACCCTGACGTCGGGGGAGCGGACCGCGCGCCCGCGCAGCAGCTCGAGCCACTCGACGGGCGCGAACGCGTCGTGCCGCCCCGCGGTGAGCACGAGCGGCAGGCGGAGGCCGGCGACACCGTCCTCCGGCCGGTCCCGCTGCCCCGAGCGCACGAGTGCGAGGAGGTCACGCGGCCCGGCGCGCAGCAGCTCACGGGGGTCCAGCTGCCACGGCCCGTCGTGGCGGTAGGCGAGGGGGACACGGGCGAGCACGCCCGGCAGGGTGCGTTGTCCCGGCGCGAACGTCGGCCCGGCGAGCACGACGGTGACGTCGTCGCGTGACGCCTGTACCTCGAGCCCCGCCACGAGCGCGGCCTGCGCGCCCGTCGAGTGTCCGACGAGGACGACGGGTCGGGCGGTCCCGTGGTGCACGAGCCAGGAGGCGGCGGCGCGCCCCACGTCCCGGACGTCGGGGGCCGTCGTGCGCGGACCCGGCGAGCCGTAGCCGGGCAGGTCGAGGACGACGGCGGATGCACCACGTCGTTCGACCTCGCGAAGGAGCCGACGCACGTAGTGGGTCAGCCCGAGCCCGGGCACGACGACGACGAGCGGTCCGCACGCCGTGCCCTCGAGCGGGGGCGGCGGTGGCGTCACGCCGCGTCGGAGCCGGCCAGCACCACGCGGAAGTCGATGGGCTTGCACGTGCCGTTGTTCGACTTCTCGGCGGAGCACGCCGTGAGACCGACGACGAGGTCGGCCTCCGCCCGCAGCGTGATCCGGTCGCCGGGGCGCGAGGTGGGTGGGTCGATGTGCAGCGTGCCGTCGCGTTCGGTCCACACGTTCATGAAGATGTTGAGCGTCGTGGAGATCGTGTCGGGCCTGACCCCGAAGGCCGCCATCGACGTCGCGAGGTTCTCGAAACAGCTCGGGTGGGAGGCGCCCTGCAGGTCGGGGTAGAGGATGTCGAAGGTCTGCTGCGAGCACGGCGTCAGGAGGATGTCGTGCCGCCCGCACGTGTCCTCCTCGACCACGGCCATCGGTCGGCTGCGGTTGCTGTAGAGGACGGTGCCCGTCGTCACCGCGACCGAGTTGGCGTAGTCGATGGTGCGGCCGGAGGAGAACCACTCGCCGAGGGTGTCGGCCATGACGCAGAAGAAGTCGCTCACCTGCTCGCCGACAGGGTCCGCGACGGTGAGACGGGCGCCGGCGGGCAGCAGGAAGGCGACCCCGGTCTGCGGATCTAGGCGCTCGAATCCGTCTGCGGCAGAGGCGATCCCAGGTGCTCGGCTGCTGCTGGTGCTGGTGGCGCTCTCGGTCATGAAGCGGTGTCCTCCTCGTGGGTCTCGGCGAGCCGGACGTCGAGTGGCGGGACCCACCCGGGGCCATGGAACCGCCCCGAGTACTGTCGGGCCTCGCTGGACTCGCCGTGGTCGGCGACCATGGGGTTGATGCTGCCCTGCAGTGTCTCGTCCCGGGCGCGGATCCGCGAGCGCATCCCCTCGTACCGGCCCTCGTCGCGCAGCTGCTCGAACTGCTCGTGCGGGTTGAACACGACCGTGGGCAGGGGCGCACGCCGGGCCACGCGGGAGGCTGCGGGGTGCAGCCCGACGACGAAGTAGGCCGTCCCACGGACGCTGAAGGCGAAGTGCGGGTCGGCGGGATCGGAGCCGACGCCGTCGGCCCACGGCGCGTCGTCGGCGTCGTGCAGGCGCTGGAGCAGTCCGAACAGGGATCGCTCGAACGCTGCCTCGTCGCGGTGCACGGGAGCCCGGAACGAGGCGATGAAGGAGTGGAAGCCGTCGGTGGGCACCTCGTCGTCGGCGAAGACCTCGAGGTGTCGCAGCAGGACGTCGGCCGTCTCGGGCTCGTCCATGTCGTCGAGGACGAGGTGCAGCATGCCCCGTCGGCGGAACACCGACTTCGCTCCGAGACAGGGGTACTCGGCGTGGGTGACCATCTGCTCGACGGCGCGTCGCACGTCGCGCCCGGGCCGGCGTCGCAGGTCCAGGTCGGCGAGCGCGGCCAGCGTCGCCTCCAGATCGCCTCCGGAGGGGACACCGGATGGTGGCGGGTGGGTCGTCGTCATGGGGCCTCCTCTCGGTCGGGCGTGTGGCGGGGACGTACCCGCAGACGGGGTCCGCAGACGCGGCGCCGGCCGGAGAGGGCTGTCGCCCGGACCGTTTCGGTCCCCGGCGCCGGGGTAGTGCGGCGGTCGTGGACGGGCGTGGAGGCCACCCGACGGGGCCTGTCGACGTGGAGGTGGTCGTCCCGCTGCGCTGGCCGGACGGCGGTCGTCCCGGCCTGCGCCGGGCGACCGAGATGGGTGCCTACCTCGCGTCGCTGCTCACGGCGACCCCCCACGTCACCGTCGTCGACGGCAGCGGGCCGGAGCAGTTCCGGCGCCATCGCGCGACCTGGCCGAGTGGGGTGCGCCACGTCCGTCCCGAACCGGCGGAGGCGTGGCGTCCCGTCCCCGCCGGGGAGCCGGGGTCCGCCGCGGACCGGCCGGTCAACGGCAAGGTCCTCGGCGCCATGACCGGCATCCGGATGGCCCGCTGCGAGCGCGTGGTCATCGCCGACGACGACGTCCGCCTCACCGTGGACGACCTCGCCGCGCTGGCGCACCGGCTCGAGGACTGCGACCTCGTCAAGCCGGTCAACGTCTTCGACCGGTGGCCGTGGCACGCCTGCTGGGACGGCGCGCGCACGCTGCTCAACACCGCCC
The DNA here is from genome assembly GCF_056755315.1 of Monashia sp. HAY1-2A. NCBI lineage: Bacteria > Bacillati > Actinomycetota > Actinomycetes > Micrococcales > Intrasporangiaceae > Intrasporangium > Monashia sp. HAY1-2A. The sequence continues at coordinate 13,227 of NZ_JBNDHY010000071.1, read as the reverse complement.
TGGCCGACGACTGGCCCGGGGTCTTCGGACTGCGCCGCTCGACGGTCCTCGCAGCCGGTGGGTGGAGCCCCGAGGTGCTCTTCGAGAACCTCGAGCTCTGGCGCACGATGCAGGCCCACGGGGCCCGCACCAGGTCGGCCACCGACATCGTCGTCCGGCGGCTGCCGCCGACGGCGGCACACTTCCGGGCCCAGCGGGTGCGCCAGGCCTATGACGACCTCGCCCAGCCCGGACGCCTCGCGGCAGAGCTCCTCGTGCTGCCGGCCGTCGTCGTGGGGGCACGACGCGGACGTCGCCCCCTGCTCCTCGGCGCCCTGGCCTCCGTCGTCCTCGCCGAGGTCGGGCGCCGCCGCATCGGGCGTCACCACGTGCCGGCGCTCGTCCCGCTCGCCGCCCCGCTCTGGCTGCTCGAGCGCGGCGTGTGCGTCTGGCTCGCCGTCGGCACCAGGGTCCGGGGCGGCGTCCGGTACCACGGACGCCGGCTGCCCACCGCGGCACACTCGCTGCGCCGGTTGACCGAGCGCGCCGCGGAGGCCCGGGTGATCGCCACGACCGCGGGTGGGTAGGGGGCCCGCGACGGATGGGCCGCCGGGCCCGCGCCCTGCCGCTCGCCGACGGCCCGAGCTCCCGAGGAGGACGACATGCCTGCCCAGGACCGCATCACCGACGTCTGGGGGGAACGGACACCGTACCCGCGCGGTGGCCGCTGGCCGGAGCGGGTCGACACGCACCTGGCCGACGGCGTGCAGGAGCAGGACGTCGAGCGCTGGGTGCGCACGGCGTCGACGCTGCACTCCAACGGTGACGCCTTCGACCTGGCCGTGCGCGCGGGCGCCGTCGTCGGCGTCCGCGGCCGGGCCGACGACCGCGTCAACCGCGGACGGCTCGGGCCCAAGGACCTGTACGGCTGGCAGGCCATCCAGTCCCCGGACCGCCTGACGCGTCCGCTCCTGCGCCGCGACGGACGCCTCGTCGAGTGCTCGTGGGACGAGGCGATGGAGGCCGTCGTGGGCCGGACGCGCGAGCTGCTCGACGAGCAGGGACCGAGCGCCATCGGCTTCTACACGACCGGGCAGCTCTACCTCGAGGAGTACTACGCGCTGGCGCTCGTCGCGCACGGAGGCATCCGCACCAACCACGTCGACGGCAACACCCGCCTGTGCACGGCCACCGCCGCGGAGGCGCTCAAGGAGTCCTTCGGCTGCGACGGGCAGCCCGGGTCCTACACCGACGTCGACCACGCCGACACGATCGCGCTCTTCGGGCACAACGTCGCCGAGACGCAGACCGTGCTGTGGATGCGCATCCTCGACCGGCTCGCCGGCGACGACCCGCCGAGGCTCCTCTGCGTGGACCCGCGGCGCACACCGGTGGCGCAGGCCGCGACGGTCCACCTGGCCCCGCGCCCGGGCACCAACGTCGCGCTGATGAACGCGCTGCTCCACGAGATCATCGAGCAGGGGTACGTCGACGAGGCGTGGGTCGCGGCGCACACGGTCGGCTACGAGGACCTCGCCACGACGGTCGAGCGCTACTCGCCGGACGTCGTCAGCACGATCTGCGACGTGCCCGCCGAGGACATCAGGGCGGCGGCCCGGCTGCTCGGCGAGGCCGAGGCGCTGCTGTCGACGGTGCTTCAGGGCTTCTACCAGTCGCACCAGGCCACCGCGGCGGCGGTGCAGGTCAACAACGTGCACCTGCTGCGCGGGATGCTCGGTCGTCCGGGATGCGGCATCCTGCAGATGAACGGACAGCCGACGGCCGAGAACACCCGCGAGTGCGGTGCCGACGGCGACATGGCCGGCTTCCGCAACTGGAGCAACCCGGACCACGTCGCCGACCTGGCCCGCGTGTGGAACCTCGAGCCGAAGAAGATCCCGCACGCCACCCCGCCGACCCACGCGATGCAGATCATGCGGTACGTCGAGGACGGGTCGATCCGCCTGCTTTGGGTGTCGGGCACCAACCCGGTCGTCTCGATGCCCGAGCTCGACCGGATGCGCTCGATCCTGTCCCAGGAGCGGCTGTTCCTCGTCGTCCAGGACATCTTCCTCAGCGAGACCGCCCAGCTGGCCGACGTCGTGCTGCCCGCGGCGGCGTCGGGGGAGAAGACCGGCACCTTCACGAACGCCGACCGGACCGTGCACCTGTCCGAGAAGGCCGTCGAGCCGCCGGGCGAGGCGCGGCCGGACCTCGACATCTTCGTCGACTTCGCGACGCGGATGGGGTTGGAGGACAAGGACGGTGGGCCCCTCGTCACGTTCCGGACACCGGAGGAGGCGTTCGACGCGTGGCGTGAGTGCAGCCGCGGCCGTCCGTGCGACTACAGCGCCCTGACCTACGAGCGGCTCCGCGGTGGTGGCATCCAGTGGCCGTGCACGGAGGAGAGCCCCGGCGGGACCGAGCGACTGTACGCCGGCGGCGTCTTCTGGGCCGGCCCGGACGAGTGCGAGTCCTACGGCCGCGACCTCGAGACGGGGGCGCCGATGGAGGCCCAGGAGTACCGGGCCCTCAACCCGTACGGCCGGGCCGTCGTCAAGGCGGCCGAGTACCGCCCGCCGCACGAGATGCCGGACGAGGACCACCCGCTCCAGCTCATCACGGGGCGCACGGTCTACCACTTCCACACGCGGACGCGGACCGCCCGGGCCCCCGAGCTCCAGGCGGCCGCGCCCGAGGTGTGGGTCGAGCTGTCCGACGTCGACGCGTCGGCGCTCGGTGTGGCCGACGGTGACCTCGCGGAGGTCCGCACCGCGCGCGGAGCGGTGCTGGCACGGGCCAGGGTGGGCGGCATCCGTCCGGGCGTCGTCTTCCTGCCCTTCCACTACGGGTACTGGGACACGCCCGAGGGGTGGCGGCCCGGGGAGCACGGCCGGGCGGCCAACGAGCTCACGCGCACCGACTGGGACCCGGCGTCCAAGCAGCCCCTGTTCAAGACGGCGGCGTGCGTGGTCAGCAGGGTCGAGGGTGAGGCGGCCGCGGCGGGCCACGCCGCGAGGGAAGGAGTGGTCCTATGAGGATCGGGACGGTCCTGAAGGACCTGCACCACGACGAGAACGAGCTGGTCCGCGCCCTGCTGCGCCTGTCCGACGAGCACCGTGTGGACCACGAGGTCTACCACGTCGCGCGTGACCTCGCGGAGTGGTCCAGCCGCCACGTCCGTCAGATCGCCACGGCCGCAGAGGAGTTCGGCGAGAACCTGGACCCGGCACCGGACGGGACGCCGACCATCGTGGACCAGGCCAGGCGTTGGATGTCCGCGCGGGCCGGACGCTCGTCGGCCACCGAGCTGGTCATGGTCCGCGACCTGCGCGACGTGTACCTCCGCGCGTCGGGCGTCCTCGCCGACTGGGAGATGATCGGCCAGGCCGCCCAGGCGATCGTGCACGACGGCCTCATGGAGCTGGCGGCACGTTGCGGTGCCGAGGCCAAGCGCCAGGCGCAGTGGGCCAACGCCAAGATCAAGGAGTGCTCCACCCAGGCGCTGGTCGTATGAGCGCCTCGGTGCCGCACGAGGCCCGGGTGCGGCAGCAGCCGTGAGCCGGGTCGTCGTCACGGGGGCCACCGGCAACATCGGCAGCGCCGTCGTGCGCGCGCTGCAGGGCCGCGGCCACGACGTCGTGGGTCTGGCGCGTCGTCCACCGGCCCGGACGACGGCGGCGACGCCACCGGTCACCTGGGAGACGGCCGACCTCGACCACCCGCAGTGCGAGCCGCTCCTGCGCTCCGTCGTGGCCGACGCCGACGCGGTCGTGCACCTCGCCTGGGCCTTCCAGCCGATGCGACGCCCGCGCTACCTCGCGCGCGCCTGCGTCGGCGTGCTCGACCTCGTGGCGCGGACCACCTTGGCGCACAGCGCCGCCCGGTTCGTGCACGTGTCGTCGGTCGCGGCCTACTCCCCACGGCGCACCGAGGAGCTCGTCGACGAGGACTGGCCCCGCGACGGCATCCCCGGCGCGACCTACAGCCGGCTCAAGGTCGAGGCCGAGCGCGCCCTCGCGACGCGGACCGGTCAGTGGCACGCTGCCGGTCGCGTCGCCGTCCTGCGGCCGTGCCTCGTGGGCCAGTACGACGCCGGTGGTCCGATGCTGCGATGCGGTGCGCCGGCGTGGCTGCCCGGCGGGCTGCTGCGGCACGTTCCCGTGGTGCCCGTGGACGAGCGGTTCGGCCTGCAGATGGTGCATGCCGACGACGTCGCCGACGCCGTGTTGCGCGTCGTCGAGCAGCGCGCCCACGGGTCCTACAACCTCGCCGCAGACGGGCTCGTGCGCGGAGCGGACGTCGCGGCCGCGCTGCGGGCCCGGCCCGTGCGGGTCAGGCAGGAGGTCGCCCGCTCGGCCGTCGCCGCGGCGTGGCACGCGCACCTGCACCCTCTCGACCCCGGCTGGGTCGACATGGCGCTGCAGGCGCCGTGGGTCGACACCCGCCGGGCGCGCGATGCGCTGGGCTGGCGGCCGCTGCACTCCGGCGTCGACGTCCTCGGCGAGCTGCTCCGGGGGATGGCCGACGGCGCCGGCGGCTGCCGCTCCGGTGCCCTGCGCCCCAGGAGCGTCCTGGACGGCGTGCGACGCGGGCTCGTGAACGGCCCGGTCTCGCGGCGCGCGCTCACCTGACCGGCGCCTGCGCGTCGGCGCCTGCGCGTCGGTGGCGACGTTTTCGTCGCGGCCGTGACGGGTAGAGGCGAGGCAAGGCGACGAGAGGAGAGCGCGTGACGACGACCGTGGCGGCGACCGACGCCGTCGTCATCGGCAGCGGCCCCAACGGGCTCGTGGCTGCCAACCTGCTCGCCGACGCGGGCTGGTCCGTCGTCGTGCTCGAGGAGCAGGACACACCCGGCGGTGCCGTCCGCAGCGACGACACCGTCGCCCCCGGCTACGTCCACGACACGTTCAGCTCGTTCTACCCGCTCGCAGTCGGTTCGCCGACGATCCGCGGTCTCGAGCTCGAGCAGCACGGGTTGCAGTGGGTCCACGCGCCGTCCGTCGTCGGCCACTCCTTCCCGGACGGCCGCTGGGCCGTGCTGTACCGCGACCGTGAGCAGACAGCCGCCGCACTCGAGGAGGACGCACCCGGTGACGGGGACGCCTGGCTCGAGCTGTGCCGCACGTGGGACCGCGTCGGCGAGGACCTCGTGCGGTCGCTCATGACGCCGTTCCCCCCGGTCCGCGGAGGACTCGGCTTCGGCGCCCGCGCCCTCCGCAACGGCGGGTTCGAGCTGTTCCGCCGGCTGCTCATGCCCGCTCGCGCCCTGACCGAGCAGCTGTTCCGTGGCGAGGCCGCCAGCCTCCTCGTCGCCGGCAACGCCACCCATGCCGACATCGGGATGGAGTCCCCGGGGTCGGGAACGATGGGCCTGCTGCTCGTCCTCCTCGGCCAGACGGTGGGGTTCCCGGTCCCGGAGGGCGGAGCCGGGCAGCTCTCGGCGGCCATGGTGCGCCGGCTGGAGTCGCGCGGCGGCACCGTCTGCCTCGGGGAGCGCGCCGAGAGCATCAGGGTCGAGGGCGGGCGCGCCGTCGCCGTGCGGACGGGCTCGCGTGAGCTGGCCGCGCGACGCGCGGTCGTCGCCGACGTGTCGGCCCCCGCCCTCTACGGCGGGCTCGTCGCCTGGGACGACCTGCCGGCCCGGCTGCGGCGCCGGATGGCCGGGTTCACGTGGGACCCCTCGACCGTCAAGGTCGACTGGGCGCTCGACGGTCCGGTCCCGTGGCGGGGGGCGCCCGCGGTGGCGCCGGGCACGGTGCACCTCGCGGACTCGCTCGACGAGATCACGCTGACCGGCGCGCAGATCAGCGCCGGCCTCGTCCCGGACCGGCCGTTCCTCCTCGTGGGCCAGATGGCGACGACCGACCCCACCCGCGCCCCCGCGGGAGCCGAGTCGCTGTGGGCCTACACCCATGTTCCGCAACGGACCCACGGCGACGCCGCGTCCGGGTCCGGCGCCTCGCCCGTGCGCGGCGTCTGGGACGACGCCGACCTCGAGGTCTTCGCCGAGCGCGTCGAGGCACGCCTCGAGGAGCGGGCGCCGGGCTTCCGCAGCCGGATCCGTGCCCGGCGTGTTCTCGGCCCCCACGAGCTGGAGTCGCGCAACCGCAACCTCGCCGGGGGTGCGCTCAACGGCGGAACCGCCTCCCTGCACCAGCAGCTCGTCTTCCGCCCCGTGGCGGGTTCCGGCCGCGCCGAGACGCCCGTGGCGGGCCTGTTCCTCGGCTCCGCGTCGGCGCACCCCGGTGGAGGCGTCCACGGCGCCTGCGGGGCCAACGCCGCACGCGCCGCCCTCTGGCACGACCGCATCCGAGCCCCCTGGAGGCGACCATGAGCACCACGAGCCGCGTCATCGCCCGGCCACCCGACGACGTCTTCGACGTGCTGTCCCACGGCTGGAACTACAGCCAGTGGGTCGTCGGGGCCTCCCGCATCCGTGACGTGACGAAGACGTGGCCGGAACCAGGCTCGGAGATCCACCACTCGGTCGGCTCCTGGCCGGTGCTCATCGACGACGTCACCACGGTCCGTCGGTGCGAGCGCCCGCGCCTGCTCGAGCTGACGGTCCGGGCCTGGCCGTCCGGTGAGGGCCGGGTGCTCATCACGCTCGAGCCGGAGGGGGAGGGCACGCTCGTCACGATGGAGGAGCACCCGACGAGGGGCCTGGTGACGTTCCTGCCCAAGGTGCTCGTCGACCCCGTGCTCGACCTGCGCAACCGGGAGGCGCTTGCCCGCCTGGCGCTCCTCGTCGAACGGGCGCGGCAGAGCCCGTACGCCCGCTGACCCGCTCGGCCTACGCCCCCCCGCCGCTGCCCTCTCCGTCGGACGCGACGTCGAGCAGGAGGCGCAGCGCGCGTCGCGTCGACCGTTCGACGACCTGCGCCGGGTCACCCGGCACGTGCCACAGCTCGGTGCGAACCTGCCCGTCCGGGCCGGCGACGCCGAACCACACCGTGCCCGGCGGCTGGCCCTCCTGGTCATCCGGTCCGCCCACGCCCGTCGTCGCCACGGACGTGTCGGCACCGAGCAGGTCGCGCACTCCGGTGGCCATCGCACGGGCGCACTCCCCGCTGATGACCGGACCATCGGGCACGCCGAGGACCTCGTGCTTCACCTGCGTCGCGTACGCGACGACACCGCCGCGGAACCAGTCTCCGGAGTCGGGAGCCGCCGCGAGCCGCCCGGCGACCTGGCCACCGGTCAGGGACTCGGCTGCGGCCGCGGTCCAGCCCCGGCGGCGCACCACGTCGGCCACCTGCTCGGCCAGGTCGGCGGCGTCCGTGTCGTCGGGGGGCAGCGTCTTCGGGTCGGTCGCGGTCACGTCCACGTCCTACCCGCCGCGGGGTTCCGGCAGCGGGGTCGGGCAGCCGTTTCACCGGATCGTGCACCGGGCCCCGGCCGGCCGGGTACGCGGGAGGCATGGCACCCCAGGACAGCACCACCTCACCGACGGCCACCACCTCGGGCTCCGCACGTCCCACGGCCTCGGGGGGACGGCACCGCGTGCCGGCGGACCGTCGCGAGGAACCGGACGCACCCACCGACCTGTCGAGGGAGTCGCTCCGCGCCGTCCTCGTGCGGGCGCGTCGCGAGTTCCGGCGCGACCGGCTCACCGACCTCGCCGCCGCCCTGACCTACTACGGGCTGCTCTCGCTGGCGCCGGCACTCGTCGTGCTCGTCGCCGGGCTGGGGCTGGCCGGCCCGGGCGTCACCGAGCGCGTCATCGCCCAGACACAGACGCTCGCGCCGGGCTCGAGCGCCCAGTTCGTCGCGCAGCTCGTCCACCAGGCGCAGGCCAACCGCACCGGGGCGGGGCTCGGTGCCGTCCTCGGCATCCTCGTGGCCCTGTGGTCAGCCTCCGGCTACGTCGCGGCGTTCATGCGAGCCTCGAACGTCGTCTACGACGTGCCCGAGGGCCGCCCGATCTGGAAGACCGTGCCGATCCGCATCGGCGTCACCGTGCTGGCCGTCGTCGTCCTCGTCGTCTCGGCCGTCATCGTCGTCGTCTCCGGGCCGGTGGCCCACCAGGTCGGCGACCTCGTCGGTGCCGGTGACACGGCCGTGCTGCTGTGGAACATCCTCAAGTGGCCGGTCCTGCTCGTCATCCTCTCGGTGCTCCTCGCCGTGCTCTTCTGGGCCAGCCCGAACGCGCGCCAGGGCGGCGTCCGCTGGGTGAGTCCCGGCGGCATCATCGCCGTGGTCATCTGGGTCGTCGCCTCCGCCCTCTTCGCCCTCTACGTCGCGTTCTTCGCCTCGTACAACAAGACCTACGGGTCGCTCGCGGGCGTCGTCATCTTCCTCGTGTGGCTCTGGCTGACGAACATCGCGCTCCTGCTCGGCGCGGAGATCAACGCCGAGCTCGACCGGGGCCGGGCCATCGCCGGCGGCCTGCCCGAGCACGTCGAGCCCTTCGCCGAACCCCGGGACACGCGCGCCATGGACGACGAGGAGCGCGCCCAGGCCGAACGAGCGGTGCGCTACCGCGCGGACCTGCCCTCGACGGACGGGGCGGACCGCGGTCCTGCCGACGACCGGGCCTGACGGCCGAGAGCGTCCCGCGCGCCACAGGAGGGGTGTTTCCCGCCGCCGAGGCCGGTCCGAGCGCGGTGAGCCCGTTTTGCGTGCGGGTGTGCCGGGTAGGAGACAGGTGACCCGCGGCCGCGCCGGTACGCGAGCCGCCCGAACGACTCCACGAGGAGATGCCGTGCCCGACGTCGTCGACGTGATCATGAACGACCACCGCGAGGTGGAGCGACTCTTCGACCTGCTCCGCGACCCGGGCACCCGGGCACAGAACGTGCCCCTGCTGGTCACCCTCCTCACCGCCCACAGCCGCGCCGAGGAGGCCGAGGTCTACCCGGTCGCCCGAGACGAGGCGGGGGCGGCCGACGACGTCGCCCACTCCCAGGCCGAGCACGCCGAGGCTGACGAGCTGCTCGCGCGCCTGCAGGAGACCGACCCCGCCTCGAGCGACTTCGACGCGGTCCTGTCGGAGCTCGTCGACGCGGTGACCCACCACGTCGAGGAGGAGGAGGAGTCGGTGCTGCCGGCGATGCGCTCGGGCCTGGACGACACCCGCCGTGCCGAGCTGGCCGACGCCTTCCTCGCCAGTCGCGCCGAGCACCTCGGCGCCGGTCCGGACGACATCACCCTGCAGGAGCGCCGCCAGCAGGCCGCCAACGCCGACCTCGAGGGCCGCGGCGCCATGGGCAAGGACGAGATCGCCAGCGAGCTCAAGGCCAAGGCCGAGGAGGAGGAGTCCGAGGGCTGAACGCTGCTGGTCGCTACGGTGGAGGTGGTCGCATGACGGACGGGTTCGCCCTCGGCTTCGGCTGGCTGCTGTTCGGGGCCATGCTGCTCGTGCTGGCCGTCCGCGTCCTCGGGACCCGGCGGTAGCCGTGGGCGACAGGCGGCGCTCGCGCGCAGCGGTGAGCCCCGGCCGGGCCGCCATCGCCGGCGCCCTGCTGACGCTGACCGTGTCCTCGTGCGTCGCGCCGGCCTTCGACTCGGGTGCCTACGAGGAGAACGCCGTGCACGCGCTCGACTCCGCGACGGGTGAGACGCGCACGGCCGCCATCGCGCTGGAGGCGGCCCTGCAGGGCCGGGTCAGCCAGGCCTACCTCGACACCGTCGTCAGCGCGTCGGAGCAGGCCCTCGGACCGGTCCAGGACAGCTTCGGCGCGGTGGACGCGCCGTCCCCGTCCGATGACAAGCTGCGCGACCGCGTGACGTCGCTGCTGCAGGACGCGTCGGACGGCTTGACCGACGCGCGCATCGCGGTGCGCCGACACGACCGCCCCGGCATGCGGGACGCCGTCACGACGCTGCGCAAGGCGGCCGACGCGCTCGAGACGGAGTCCGACGATCTGACGGGGAGTGGCTCGTGAAGAAGCTGTTCGCCCTGACGCTCGGGATCCTCACGGCCATCGGCGGTTTCGTCGACATCGGGGACCTCGTGACCAACGGTCTCGTGGGCTCCAGGTACGGCATGTCCCTGGCCTGGGTCGTCGTCGTCGGGATCCTCGGGATCTGCGTCTTCGCGGAGATGAGCGGGCGGGTCGCGGCCGTCAGCGGCCGCGCCACCTTCGACCTCGTCCGCGAACGGCTCGGACCGCGGATGGGGCTGCTCAACCTCGTCGCCTCGATGCTCGTGACGTTGCTGACCTTCGTCGCGGAGATCGGCGGCGTGGCCCTCGCGCTCGAGCTGGCCTCGGACATCCACCCGTACCTGTGGATCCCGGTGGCGGGCGCCGCTGTCTGGATCGTCCTCTGGCGGGTCAAGTTCGCGGTGCTCGAGAACGCGTTCGGAATCGCGGGCCTGGCGCTCGTGGTCTTCGCCGTCGCGCTGTGGCAGCTCGGCCCGGACTGGGCAGACCTGTGGCGACAGGCGTCCCGACCGTTCGTCCCGCACGACGAGAGCCACACGACGTACTTCTACTACGCCATCGCGCTCTTCGGCGCGGCCATGACGCCGTACGAGGTCTTCTTCTTCTCCTCCGGCGGGGTCGAGGAGCACTGGTCCCCCAAGGACCTGTCCACGATGCGCGCCAACGTCTTCGTCGGCTTCCCCCTCGGGGGGCTCATCTCGCTTGCCATCGCCGCCGTGGCGGCGGTCGTCTACCTTCCCGAGGGCATCGAGCTGTCGACGCTCGGGCAGGTCACGCTGCCTGTGCCGCTGGCGCTCGGGCAGGTGGGGCTCGTGCTCGTGCTGCTCGGCGTCTTCGCCGCGACCTTCGGGGCCGCCTGCGAGACAGGCCTGTCCGTCGGCTACAGCATCTCGCAGTACTTCGGGTGGCAGTGGGGCAAGTACGTGCGACCGATGCAGGCCTCGCGCTTCCACACCGTCCTGCTGGTGTCGGCGATCGTGGCGGTGGGCACGCTCCTGACGACGGTCGACCCGATCATGGTGACCGAGTACTCGGTCGTCTTCTCGGCGGTGGCGCTGCCCCTGACCTATCTGCCGATCCTCGTCGTGGCCAACGACCGCACCTACATGGGCCGGTATGCCAACGGGCGCCTGGCCAACACGCTGGGGTCGATCTACCTCGTCATCGTGGTCGTGGCCTCGCTGGCGGCGATCCCGCTGATGATCGTCACCCGGGCCGGGCAGTGAGGACGCCATGACATCGCAGCCGCCCGCACCCGTCCCCGCAGGCTCCCACACGCGTCTGCGCCTGCCCGAGGGCACCGAACGCGTCGACCTCGTGCTCCGGCTGCTCGACCACCAGGTCGTCGGTCCCGAGGGTGAGCTGCTCGGCAACGTCGACGACCTCGTGCTCGGCAGCCTCGACGGACGCTGGCACGTGACCGGGTTCGCCGTCGGGCCGGGGGCTCTGTCCGAGCGCCTCCCGGGCCTGCTCGGCGACTGGGTCGGGGCGGTCTGGCGCCGGCTCCATCCGGACCCGGACCCGCAGCCGGTCGTCGTCCCCATCGAGCACGTGACGCGGATCGGTTCGGCCATCGAGGTGGACGCCGAGGCGGCCCGCGCCCTCGCGGGGGTGCAGGGCCTGGAGCTGTGGCTGCGCCGGTACCTCACGGGGCGCCTCCCGGGGGCGACGGACGGGGGCGACGAACGGGACGAGAACCGGGTCGACAGCGACTCGCGAACGGGTGAGCCGCCGCACCGCACGGGTCCTGCCGCAGCCGGTGAGCCGGGGTGGCGGCCGGCGCCGGACGCCGTGCTGGCCAGTGCCGTGCTCGGTCGTGAAGTGTTCTCGTCGGATGGTCGCCGTCTGGGGCAGGTCGTCGAGCTGCACGGTGCGGGGCGACCGGCCGGTGCCCACCAGGTACCGATCGAGGTGGTGGCGGTGCAGGTCGGCCCGCACGGTCGCGGCACGCAGCTCGGCTACACGGACGACCCACGCCAGGGTCCGGCCATCGTCGGCGCGCTCGTGCGTCGGTGGCAGCGGGCGAACCGCGTGGTCCCCGTGGAAGGCGTGGCCGGTTGGCCCCGGGACCGGCTCGTGGTCGCCGACGCCGACCGGACCGTGCACCCGCACATCGCGTGGTGACCGGCGTCACCCGATGTCGACGATGGACTCCCAGCTCGCCGTCCGCCCGAGGTCGTGCAGGTAGGGACCGAAGCCCTCCGGGGCACGTGCCGTGTCGCGCAGGGAGGTGACGACGCCGGCGGGAGTCTCCTCGACGCGTCCACCGACCCGGCGCACCGCCTCGACGAGCGCCACGTCCTCGTTGGCCAGCAGCGAGCGGAAGCCGCCGGCCGCCCGGTACGTCGACAGGCGCACGCCCAGGTTGGCGCCGTGGACGCGCTGGTGGCCGCCGGCCTCGTGACGAGCCCGGACCCAGCGGGACAGGGCAGCCGGCTCGGGGTCGTTCTCGGGTTCGACGGGGCCCACGACGGCGTCGGCGCCTGCCTCCGCGAGCTGCACGTGGAGGATCAGCCAGTCCTCCGGCACCCTGCTGTCGGCATCGGTGCACGCGATCCAGACCCGGTCGCCGGGTGCGGCCGTCCGGCAACGGGCCAGGTGCACCGCATGGTCGACCCCGAGGGCGCGGGCCCGCCCGACGCCCCCACTCGTCGTCACGACGGAGACGGAGGGGTAGCCGGCAGCCACCCGGGCCGAGCGGTCGGTGCAGGCGTCGAGCGCCACGACGACCACGACGGAGACGTCGGGCCGAATCCGGCCGAGGGCCTCGGTGGCCCGGACGACCGAGGACAGGCAGGTACCGAGCAGGCGCTCCTCGTTCCGGGCCGGGACGACGACGGCCACGTGGGTCAGGGCGTCGGCATCGGGCCTCGCTGCGGCGGTCCGCGTCACGAGCGGCTCCTTCCAGGTCGGTGGCATCGTTCCCGATGCCGGTGTCGGCGGGGGAGTGCGGGGGAGTGCATGGGCCGCCCGGAGTCGGCGCAACCGGGCGGTCGCGCACCCCTTACCCCGCGGAGCGGTCCGTGACTCGCCTCGCCCGCCCTGCGTCACGACGGGCGCGACGCAGGGCGGACGACGCCGTCCCGACTGCGCTTCTGAACCGGGACGGCGCCGCCGTCTGCCGGTGTACCCCGACCTCCGATCCTCGATGCAGGGACGGGCGGCCGGCTGGACCGGGGCAGCTGGCCGGAGCGCTACGTCACTGCTCACTCTCGCTGAGCAGTGACGTACACGCTGACCCCCCACCGGCCCTGGGACACCCCGGCCGAGCGCTACGTCAGTGCTCACTCTCGCTGAGCAGTGACGTACACGCTGACCCCCCACCGGCCCTGGGACACCCCGGCCGAGCGCTACGTCA
>NZ_JBNDHY010000070.1:0-23081 GCF_056755315.1 Monashia sp. HAY1-2A | reverse complement strand
TCCGTCGTCGGCAGCGTCAGATGTGTATAAGAGACAGGTGCGGCGCCCCTGAGCAGGTGCCGCACAGCCGCGAGGCTGCGTCGACCTCCCGAGACACCAGCCGCTGCCAGCCGTCGAGACGGAAGCGGGCTGCGGCCGCGACGCCTGGCTGGGGATCAGAGTGGAACGGTGCTTTCCCGGACCACGAGGGTCGGCCGGAGCAAGACCTGCTGGGGCTGTGCGCCAGGGTCCTTCAGCAGCTCGAGAAGAAGGCGCACGGTGTGTCGTGCGGCCTGGTCGATCGGCTGGGCGAGGCTGGTCAGTCCGGGGGTGACGACGCGTGCCCCGATGCTGTCGTCGAACCCCACGACGCCGACATCATGGCCGACGGCAAGGCCTCGCTCGCGGCACGCCTGGAGCGCACCCATCGCCAGCGTGTCGCTGACGCACGCGAACGCGGTGGGTGGCGTCTTCTTGTCGAGGAGTCGACCGGCGAGCTCCCTGCCGGTGCCGATCTCGTCCGAGCCGTGGGCCGCGAGCCCGCGGGTCGCGAAGCCGTGTGAAGCCATGGCGCGGCGCCAGCCGGACTCCCGGTCATCCCCGAGCCCGCCGGGCGGGCCCCAGCCCAGGTAGGCGATGCGTCGGTGGCCGCGTTCGGCGAGGTGGTCGACGGCTTGCTCCACCCCGGCGGCGCCGTCGACGTCGACCCACCACGTGTCCGACATGGCGTGTCCCCAGGGGCGCCCGAAGCAGGCGAAGGGAATGCCACGCTCGAGCAGGAAGGTGATCCGGGGGTCGTTGGTCTGGGTGTTGGTGACGACGACGCAGTCGACCGTGCTCATGCTGAAGATCTCCTGGATGACCCGGATCTCCTCCTCGTCGGTGGCAGCGGCATGGCAGAAGACGTCGTGGTCGGCCTGGCGTGCCGCCAGGGAGAACTCGTAGAGGTAGCTCGCGAGAACGCCGCCAGACTGGGACCGATGGTCCGTCGGGAACAGCCGGAAGCCCACGGCCCGCGGAGACTTCGTCGAGAGCGAACGCGCAGCTTGGTTGGGTCGGTACCCCAACTCGTCCACGGCTTTGAGGACCCGGCGCACCGTGGCCGGGCTGAGCCGGTCCGGGGCGTTCAACGCATAATGAACGGTCTGCTTGGAGACTCCCACCCGCGCTGCCACCATAGCCATGGTGGGCCTTGGCGACCCAGCCGTTCTCTCAGCGGCGGGTCTGCGCCCGCGCCCCTGACTTGCCGCTGAATCGGTAAAGCCCATGGGCTGATTCTGTGGGCCTGTGGGTGAAACGTCAACAAATGTTCGACCGGGCGCACCCGACTGCAGACGAGTGAGACAGGAGCTGGGACGCTCGTGGCGCGACATACGGATCGCGCAGGCTTGGCACAACTTCGCGAGCAGCATTGTCCTTGCAGGGCTTTCGCGCAAACGGCGGACGTGGAGGGGCGCTCTGCCGGGGTGCCCGAGCCGTACAGGCGGCCCCCCCGTCGTGTCATCGATAAACACCCCCTTGACGTGCTGTGATCGGCGCCACTACCGTCTTGCTTTACCGGTAAAACCCGTATTCGCGACGAGGTGCCTCCACGCTCGACCGGGCGCCCTGACGCGGAATCCACCAAGGGCAGTTCTACGGCGGCGTGCCGCCAGCGGAAGGGACGACGATGTTCAGCCACAGCAACGTGATCAAGGGGGTGGCCGCCACGACCGTGGGCCGCCGCAACATCCTCAAGGCGGGCATGCTCGCCGGCCTTGGTGTGGCCGCCGGGCCCATGCTTGCGGCCTGCGGCGGAGGCTCCTCCGCTGCACCTGGGTTGACGTGGGCGGGTTGGGACGGGCCGCCGCAGTCTGACCGGTTCCGTCAGTTCTCCGAGAAGATGACCAAGCAGCTCGGGGTTCAGGTCACCTACCAACAGGTGGTGGGGGACTATCTCTCCAAGCTGCTGTCGCAGCTGTCCGCCGGTGCGGCTCCGTCCGCGTTCTACGTCGGTGACATCTACATGGCCAAGCTGATCGAGACCAAGCAGGTGCTCGACCTCACCAGCTACCTGGGCAGCAACGGCGCAGCGGTCAAGCAGGCTGACTTCTACGAGGGGCTCTACGAATGGTGCCGACCCGCCGACGGCAGTCCCGGGCTGTACGGGCTGCCGGTGGACTGCAACCCCGCCGTGTTCTGGTTCAACAAGGACCTCCTGGCCGAGGCGGGTGTCAGCACCGACCCGATTGCCCAGTTCGAGGCGGGCACGTGGACCCAGGACGCGCTGACCGACATGTTGGACAAGATCCGCGCCACCAAGAAGAAGGGTCTGTTGATCGGTGGCGGCTGGTACGACTGGTTCGGGTGGATCTCCACCTTCGGCGGCACGCTCTTCGACGAGTCCGGCAAGGCCGTCTTCGACAGCGACCCCAAGTCGCTGGAGGCCCTGTCGTGGCTGTTCGAGCAGCTCAAGTCGGGGAACATCACCTACACCGGCTCCCTGCCTCAGGGTCAGAGCGGTGACGTGCTGTTCTACGCGGGGCAGCTGGGCACCATCGCCACCGGCCGCGTGATCCTGCCGAACCTCAAGAAGCTCAAGTTCGGCTACGACATCGCCCCCTTCCCCTCGCCATCGGGCAAGGACATCATGCCGGTGCCGGTCAACACGGCAGCGCTCTCGGTGAACGCCAACGCCAAGAACCAGGCCAAGGCGCTGGAGTTCCTCGGCAACTACGTGAACGCCGAAGGCCAGAAGTTCCGCCTGGCCAATGGTGGCAACGCGGTGCCATCGGTCAAGGGCCTGGACCAGATCGTCACCGAGGGCAACCTTCCCGCGCACGGCAAGCTGTTCAACGACGTAGCGGCCAAGGGCTACGCCGTTCCCAGGGCGATCGCCAGCAAGCCCAAGGTCCTCACCGAGCTCCCCGTGCTGGTGGACAAGATGTTCAAGTCGGGCAACGAGACGCCGGAGTCCTTCAGCGGCAAGGTGGTCCAGCTGATCAACGGCGGTTCCTGATGGCCGTGCTCACCACCGGAACTCCGACCCGGGCACCGGCCGGGTCGGAGATCCCGGACCTCCACCGAAGCCGCGCGCGCCGGCGCCGGCGACGGGCGGACACGGTCGCGGCCTACGTGTTCCTGACCCCTCAGCTGGTGGGTCTGGCGGTGTTCATGGTCGGCCCCCTGCTGTTCGCGCTGGTGCTGGCGTTCTACCACTGGGACGGGTTCGGTACCCGCTCCTTCGCCGGCCTGGCCAACTTCGGGGACGTGCTGTCCGACCCGAGAATCCGGCAGTCGGCCATGAACACCCTCTGGTTCACGGTGCTTCAGGTCCCGGGACTGCTGCTCACCGGGTTCTTCTTCGCGGTGCTGATGCAACGCGCCGGCAAGCTGACCTCGGTGTACCGGCTGGCGTTCTTTGCCCCGGTGGTCACCTCCTCGGTCGCGGTCGCCGCGATCTGGCTGTGGCTGTTCAACCCCGACATCAGCCCGCTCAACCACGCACTGAGCTCGATCGGCCTGCCTGCCCCCAACTGGCTGCAGGACGCCCGGTTCGTCATCCCCGCATTCGCGGTGGTCGGCATCTGGCAGGGCCTGGGCTACCAGCTGGTGATGTTCATGGCCGGCCTGCAGAGCATCGACCGGTCGTTCGTGGAGGCCGCCGAGCTGGACGGCTGTTCGGAGTGGCAGAAGCTCCGGCACGTCACCATCCCGCTGCTGTCCCCGACCATCCTGTTCCTGTCGATCACCTCGATCATCGGCTCGTTCCAGGTGTTCGACTACATCTACGTCTTCTTCGGCAGCACGGCCCCGGACGCCTCGCGCACCATCGTCTACGAAGTCGTCCAGATCGCCTTCGGCCAGTTCGACTTCGGGCAGGCGTCGGCTCTCGCCTTCCTCCTGTTCCTGGCCCTGCTCGTGGTCACCGGCTGCCAGCTCGCAGCCCAGAAGAGATGGGTCCACTACACAGAATGAGCACCTTCTCCGACACCAGCAGGCGCGCGGTCAAGACCGCCAAATCGCCCTCCAGCTCCCGGCCCGCGCGTCACAGGCTGTTGCTGCACGCGATTCTTGTCGTCGGCGCGGTCGCCATGGCGCTGCCGTTCGCCTGGATGCTGTTCTCCTCGTTCAAACCACTGGGGGAGATCTTCATCCAGCCACCCAAGCTGCTGCCCCAGGACTGGAACCTCGAGGGGTACCGAACCGCCCTCGGTGGCGCCGACTTCGTCCGCGGTTTCTGGAACAGCACCTACATCGCCGTGACGATCACGGTCGTCTCGCTGCTCACGTCGGCGATGGCCGCCTACGCGTTCGCGCGGATCGACTTCCGGGCCAGCCGGGGGCTCTTCATGGTCTTCCTCGCCACCATGATGGTTCCCGGCCAGCTCACGATCATCCCGCTGTACATCATCATGGGTTGGCTCGGCTGGGTGGACACTCACGCCGCGCTCATCGTGCCGCCCGCACTCTTCAACGCGTTCGGTGTCTTCCTCCTGCGCCAGTACATCAAAGGCATCCCGCTGGAGCTCGAGGAAGCCGCCCAGCTCGACGGCGCCGGCCGGTTCCGCACGTTCGTGACGATCATCCTGCCGCTGCTGCGCACTCCTCTCACGGCGTTGGGGATCTTCACCTTCCTCGGCCAGTGGAACAACTTCTTCTCGCCGCTGATCTTCCTCAACAGCTCCGACAAGTTCACGCTGCCGTTGCTGGTCAACCAGTTCAAGGGTCAGTACACCTCCGACTGGCCGGCGCTGATGGCCGCCACCACCTTGTTGGCGGCACCCATCCTCATCCTGTTCGCCGTCGCGCAGCGCCAGATCGTCGAGGGCATCGCGCTGTCCGGCTCCAAGTCCTGAGCGCGGAAGAGCTTCAGCTGAACCCGGCCAGAGGCCACCACCCGGCGGTGCCAGCGATCAGCCCACCCCCGATACCCATCCGAGAAGGGCAACGCATGACCTCCCACGGCGACCTCGCCGAGAAGCAGGACCCCACCCACGACCCGACGGCAGCGTGGTCCGAGCCCGCGACTGGTTGGACGCTCAGTACCACCCAGACGAACGACGACTATGCGCCGACCTTCCTCGGCAACGGCTACATCGGTGGCCGCATCCCCGCAGCGGGGATGGGCTACGCGACGGAGCCGATCGAGACCCAGGCGCACCTGGCCGGGTTCTTCGCCCAACACGGCCCGGTCGAGAGGGACGCGAACATCCCGACCTGGTCCACGCTGGCGTTCTCGGACGAGTCGGGCACCTACGGACGGTTGCCGCGGCGGACGCCTGGACCCGCACAGGACGACCGCGAGGAAGGCTCGGTGAGCCACTACCGGCAGTCGCTGGACCTGCGGGCCGGACTGCTGACCACGCACGCGACGTGGACCTCGCCGGCGGGACACTGCACCGATCTCACCTATCAGGTTCTCGTGCATCGGGCGCGGCACCGGGTGGCCGCCGTGCAGCTCACCTTCACACCGCACTGGAGCGGGCGCGCGCGCGTCACCGGGGTCTTCGACGGCACCAGCGCCGGGCTGACCGAACCTTCGAGCAAGGGCTACGACGGTGAAGCGGCGGAGTCGTACGAGACGGTGACGACCCTCGGCACCAGTATCAGCGCAGCGCTCGCGTCGCGACTGGAACTGCCCACCGGGGTGACGGCACAGACCGAGGAGTACGGGACCGACGAGCCCAGGTCGGTCGGGGTGCAGGCAACCTTCGAGGTGAGAGCCGGAACCACGTACACGGTCACCAAGTACGTCGGGATCGCCAGCTCCCAAGACTCGGAAGACCCGTTGTCGACGGCTCGTGCCGCGGCGGCGGCCGCCGCGGACTCCGGTTACGTCGACCTGCTGGCCGAGCACGAGAGGGCATGGGCCGACCTGTGGCGCGCTGACATCGAGGTCCTGGGTGATCCGGAGCTGCAGCTGCAGGTCCGCGCGAGCATGTTCTACCTGCTGCAGAGCACCCGGGCCGGGGTGGACTGGAGCCTGTCCCCCTGCGGCCTGTCCGGTGATGGATACGGCTACAACGGCCACATCTTCTGGGACACGGAGACGTGGATGTATCCAGCGCTGCTCGCGCAGCATCCGGATATCGCGGTGGGAGCGAACACCTATCGGCAGCAGCGTCTGGCGGAAGCACGCAGCTATGCGACCCAGACCGGGTTCGCGGGTGCGAGGTTCCCCTGGGAGAGCGCCCTGCGAGGAGACGAACAGACTCCGCCCGGTTGGGAGATGGGCGAGCTCGAGCACCACATCACCGCTGACGTCGCCCTCGCCCAGTGGCAGTACTACCTCGCCACCGGCGATCGCGGCTGGCTCGCGGACAAGGCCTGGCCGGTGCTGGAGGGGGCCGCCCAGTTCTGGGTGAGCTCCGCTGTCGCCGATGAGGCCGGCGGCTACGACATCAACACGGTCATGGGTCCTGACGAGTACCACTTCCCTGTCGACAACAGCGCGTACACCAACGTCGCGGCCGCCGAGACCCTGCGGATCGCCACCCGGGCGGCGCAGGTGGTGGGCGTGGCCGCGGACCCGAACTGGAGCCGGGTTGCCGATGGTCTGCGGGTGCCGTTCGACGAGGCTCTGGGAATCCATCTGCAGTACGACGGCTACGCCGGCGAAACCATCAAGCAGGCCGACGTGGTCATGCTGCAGTATCCCTGGGAACACCCCATGCCCGCCGAGGTGGCGCGCAACGACATCGACTACTACGCGCCGCGCACGGACCCTGACGGGCCGTCCATGACGGACTCCATCCACTCCATCGCCCACGCAGCCCTGGGTACCCCCGGGTCCGCCTCCTACGACTTCATGCGCCGCAGCGTGGAGCCGTTTCTGCGCGGACCGTTCAACCAGTTCGCCGAGGGACGTCAGGGAGGGGTGTTCACGTTCACGACCGGACATGGGGGATTCCTGCAGATTTTCCTGTACGGTTTCAGCGGCATGCGCTGGCGTGAAGACCGAGTCAGGCTCGACCCGATCCTGCCGCCTCAGCTGGGCGGCCTCACATTGCGCCGGATGCTGTGGCAAGGACGCGCGTTCGACGTCGCCATCGGCCCGGAGCGCACGACGGTCACGCTGACCGGAGGTCTCCCGATGACAGTCGAGGTCGCTGGCGCGATCTTCTCGCTGCGCCAGGGCGCACCGGTGACCGTGCCCACCCGACAGCCCGGCCAGGGGTGGACCGAAGACCCCAGTCGGGGCGTCGAGGCAACGACGCGCTCGCCCGTCCCGACCACCTCTGTCGAGGTGCCATGACATGATTGGGAACCCCCAGGCCGCCGCCAAGAGCTCACCCGCAGCATCCGTGACCACGACCTCGCCGCCGTTCCGGGACGCCTCGAGACCGCTCGAGGAACGCCTCGAGGATCTGCTCGCCCGTATGACGCTGCGGGAGAAGATCGGGCAGATGCTGCAGCTCGACGCCCGGGACGACCTGCACGACGTCGTGGCGAACAAGCTGGCTGGGTCGATCTTGCACGCCTCGCCCGAGCGCATGCATGCCGCAATCGAGCTGGCGGCAGCCACCAGGCTGGGCATACCACTGCTCACCGCTGACGACTGCATCCACGGCCACTCGTTCTGGCCCGGTGCCACGATCTTCCCCACGCAGCTGGGGATGGCCTGCTCCTGGGACGCCGAGCTCGTCGAGCGCATGGCCCGCGCCACCGCGGTGGAAGTCGCAGCGACGGGCATCCACTGGACCTTCTCGCCGGTGCTGTGCATCACCCGCGACCTGCGATGGGGCCGCGTGAACGAGACCTTCGGGGAGGACCCGCTGCTCATCGGGGAGCTGGGTGCCGCGATGGTCCGTGGCTACCAGGGAGCTGGGCTGGACGACCCGACAGCAGTCCTGGCCTGCGCCAAGCACTTCGCGGGCTACTCGGAGACGCAGGGCGGACGCGACGCCAGCGAGGCGGACCTGAGCCGTCGCAAGCTGCGCTCATGGTTCCTGCCGCCGTTCGAGCGGGCCGCCCGCGAGGGCTGCCGCACGTTCATGCTCGGCTACCAGGCCATGGACGGGGTCCCGGTCACCGCGAACAGGTGGCTGCTGAACGACGTCCTCAAGGACGAGTGGGGGTTCACCGGCATGCTCGTCACCGACTGGGACAACGTGGGTCGGATGGTGTGGGAGCAGCGGGTCTGCGCCGACGACGTCGAAGCAGCAACGGTCGCCGTACGCGCGGGAAACGACCTGGTGATGACGACTCCGAGCTTCTTCGAAGGCGCCCAGGAAGCGGTTCGCCGAGGACTGCTCGGAGAGAAGGAGATCGACGACGCCGTACGCCGCATCCTGCGCCTGAAGTTCGAGCTCGGCCTGTTCGAGGACCCGCGTGCACCCGACCCCGACCGACAGCGGGCCGTGATCGGGTGCCGCGAGCATGCCGAGCTCAATCTCGAGATGGCCCGCCGTTCGCTGGTGCTGCTGCGCAACGACGGCGTGTTGCCCCTCGACGGAGGGCTCACTCGGGGCGACCGCGGGCGCGCCCTCGCCAAAGGTCAGGTCCGCACGATCGCGGTCGTCGGCCCCAACGCCGACGACCCGCAGGCCATGCTGGGCGACTGGGCCGGCGCGTCCGGTCAGGTGGACTGGATGCCGGACGGGCACCCCCGGGAGACCGTCACGACGGTGCTCGACGGGTTCCGCTCAGCCGTTCCCGACGGGTGGACGGTCACGTACGCCCGCGGCGCCGACATCGAACGCCTGGTACCAGACCCGCAAGGGCCGCAGTATCCCGACGGTCAACCGCGTCCGCCCGTGTTCACGTCCGCGCCAGTCGACGACGCGCTGATCGCGGAGGCGGTGGGCGTCGCGCGCACCGCTGACTACGTCGTCGCTGTTGTCGGGGACACCGTCGCGTTGACGGGTGAGGGCTGCTCCACCGCGACCCTCGATCTGCAGGGCGGACAGGTCGCCCTGCTCGAGGCGCTCGTCGCCACCGGAACACCCGTCGTCGTGGTGCTGGTCCACGGCAAGCCCTCAGTAGTGCCCGACGCCGCGCTGGCGGCGGCAGCGCTGATCGAGGCGTTCAACCCAGGGATGAGAGGAGGTCAGGCGGTGGCCGAGCTCGTACTCGGTCTGATCGAGCCGTCGGGGCGCCTGCCCCTGTCAGTGCCACGGCATGTCGGACAGCAGCCCGTCTACTACAACCAGGTGCGGGGCCAGCATGGTGAGCGTTACGCCGACCTGACCCAGGAACCACTGTTCGTCTTCGGAGAGGGCCTGTCCTACAGCGCGATCGAGTACACCGATCTCGTCGTCCTCGACGACGTCGTGGCATTGGACGGCGTGGTGCGCGCCGAGGTGACCGTCTCCAACACCGGCGCCCGGCCGGCGCTGGAGACCGTCCAGGCCTACATCAGCGACCTGGTCACGAGCGCCACATGGGCGAAGCAGGAGCTCAAAGCCTGGCGGCAGGTCACGGTCGCGCCCGGTGACAGTGCGCGGGTCCGGCTGGCGATCCCGGCCGCGGCATGCTCCATGGTCGACGCCGAAGGGCGCCGCATCGTCGAGCCCGGAGCGTTCGAGCTGCTCGTCGGCCACAGCTCGCGCACCGCCGACCTGCTTCGCGCCCGTTTCACGCTGTGCGAGCCGTGACATTTCCTGCCGCTGGCGAGGGTTCAACGATCGGCGGCACCTCGACGCTGTGATTGCGACCGAGGACGCTCGCGCGGCGTGGGCTCTCGCCACTCTGGTCGAGACGAACCACATCAACGGGAACGACCTCAACCCGACGGTGCACCGCAGGAACCCGATCAACACCTGCCGTCGCCAGGGTGGGAAGGATGCAGTCGCCGCCCCGTTGTCAGCAGTCGGTGGCCCTGGTCTCATTCCTAGTCTCATTCGGGCGTCATCGCCCGCGTTCGGCACCGTCCGCACTGGGCTCGTCGGAGGCCGCGCGTTGCCCGGAGAACCGCCCCGAATGCGCAGGCACAGACCTCGAAAGCGTGTGTGGGGGTAACCCCACCGTGGGTTCAAATCCCACCGCCACCGCCAGACGAAGCAGGACCCCGACACGCTTTTTCGTCGGGGTCCTGCTTCGTTTATCGGACGCCGCGGGATTTGGGAGGAGCCGGAGCGAGTGGGGATGGATGCGTCCGGCCGCAGGACTGCGCTCCCGGGGGGCCGGCCACGAGCGGCTCAGCGCCCAACCTGCCCTGTTCTGCGACCTCGGGTCCGTCGCGGTCATAGCGACGGCACCAGCCAGCATGCCGAGTTCGGGTTGGCCGTTGACAGGTCCGAGGTAACGCGCGTAACCTCGCCCCGCGAAGCCATCTAACCCGCGTTAGTAGGTGGCAGCAGTAGCTAGGACGAGGGTCGAGGGAGACCATGCGCGCATCGGGCAAGAGCCGCAATGTGACGATGAGCGACGTCGCGCGCTGCGCCGGTGTCTCGCGCACCGCCGTCTCCTTCGTTCTGGCGGGCCGCAACGACACGAGCGTCTCCCCGGAGACACGCGACCGCATCCTCGACGCCGTCCGCGACCTCGGCTACCGGCCCAACGCCGGCGCCCGCGCCCTCGCCGCGCAGCGCAGTGACCTCTTCGGTCTCATCACCGAGATCGTCACGGCACCGTTCGCCGTCGACGTCATCAAGGGTGCGCAGGAGCGAGCCTGGGAGGACCGCAAGTTTCTGCTCATCGCCTCGAGCGAGGATCGCGCCGACCTTGCGGAGGCGGCGGTCGAGAAGCTTCTAGAGCAGCGCGTCGAAGGACTGCTCTACGCCGCGACGTGGCACCGAGCGGTCCAGGTGCCCGAGGCCGCCCGCGAGGTGCCGACCGTGCTCGTCAACTGCTTCGACGCCGAGGGTCGCTTCCCGTCGGTGGTGCCCGACGAGGTCGGTGGCGGCCGACGCGCCACCGAGCGCCTGCTGGCCGCCGGCCACGAGCGCATCGGCTTCATCAACCTCGACCCGGGGATCCCGGCCGCGGTCGGTCGGCTCGAGGGCTACCGTCAGGCTCTCACCGAAGCAGGCATCGACCCCGACCCCGACCTCGTCATCTCCGGGCACGCGACCGCCGACAGCGGCTACGACGCCGCCGGAGACCTGCTCGACCGTTCCGATCGCCCCACGGCTCTCTTCTGCGGCAACGACCGCATGGCCATGGGTGCCTACGACGCGGTCCGCGAGCGCGGCCTGCGCATCCCGGAAGACATCGCGGTTGTCGGCTTCGACAACCAAGAGCTGATCGCCGCGTACCTGCGGCCCGCCCTCACCACCGTCGCCCTGCCCTTCGAGGAGATGGGCCGCACGGCGGTGTCGCTGCTCGGCTCGCTGATCGCAGCCGGCGGCGACGGGGGCAACGCAGACGGGCAGCCGATCGACACCGTGGTGACGATCGACTGCCCGCTGCTCGAAAGGTCGTCGGTCCGACCGTGAATCGGACCGACGACGTGTCTCCAGCAAGGCCAGACAGCCACAACCAGAGAGAAGGAATCATATGGCACGGTCAGCCGTCTCGAGGCGGGCTGCGCTCGCCCTCGCCGTGACCACCGCGGCCTCCGTCGCGCTCGGCGCCTGCACCTCCGGCAACGCCGCCGGCAACGGCTCCGGCGCTGCGTCCAAGGGCGCCCTGCTCACCATCCCCCGCGAGGACATGGGCACCTTCACCCGAAACTTCAACCCGTTCTCGCCGAACGCGCTGCCCATGACGCAACAGGCGATCTACGAGCGCATGTTCATCTACAACCCCGTCAAGGGCGAGGCTGTGCCCTGGCTCGCGCAGACCTGGGAGACGTCGGCCGATGGCCGTACCGTGACCTTCCACCTCAACCCGGCCGCCAAGTGGTCCGACGGGCAGCCGCTCACCGCCGACGACGTCGCCTACACCCTCTCGCTCCAGAAGAAGGTCATGGGCGGCTTCGACTACCTCGCGAACGCCAAGGCGGCCGACGCGCACACCGTGCAGTTCACCCTCACCAAGCCCTTCTCGCCGGCCCTCTACGAGCTGGGCCAGCAGGTCATCGTGCCCAAGCACGTGTGGGAGAAGGTCAAGGACCCGGCCAAGGAGACGAATCCGACGCCGGTCGGCAGCGGCCCCTACACGACCGTCGCCGCGTTCACGCCGCAGTCGTTCGACCTGACCAAGAACCCCAACTACTGGCAGCCGGGCAAGCAGCACATCCCCGGCATCCGGATGCTCGCGTTCGCCGGCAACGACCCGGCCAACCTCGCGACGACGAACGGCGAGACCGACTGGGCCGACCAGTTCGTGCCGAACATCGAGAAGACGTTCGTCGCCAAGGACCCCGCGCACCGGCACTACTGGTTCCCGCCGGTCGGATCGACGATCCACTGGCAGCTCAACACGACCAAGGCTCCCTACAACGACGTCCGGGTGCGCAAGGCGCTGTCCATGGCCGTCAACCGCGACCAGGTGGTCAAGGTCGGCATGAGCGGCTACGCGCAGCCCGCTGACTGCACCGGGCTCTCCGGTGGCTACAACACGTGGCGCGACGAGTCGGTCGCGGGCGCGTGCACGTGGACGAAGCTCGACGTCGCGGCCGCCAACGCCGCCCTCGACGCGGCCGGCCTGCGAAAGGGTGGCGACGGGTTCCGCACTCTCGCCGACGGCAAGCCCTGGGAGATGCGCATCTCTGTGGGTAGCGCCTCGTCCGACTGGCTCTCGGTCGCCAACGTCATCGCGCAGAACCTCGCCGCCGTCGGGGTCAAGGCACGCGTGGACAGCAAGGACTGGGCGGTCGTCGTCGCCGGCTACGAGGACGGCAGCTTCGACACCGGCATCGTCTGGAGCAACGGCGGACCGACGCCGTACCAGTACTACCGCGGCGTCATGTCGACCGCGACGGTGAAGAAGGCCGGCGAGAAGGCCTCCGAGAACTACCACCGCTTCGGGGACCCCGCCGCCGACAAGGCCCTCGACGCGCTGGCAGCAACGAGCGACGAGGCAGCCCAGAAGAAGGCCGCCGCCGAGCTGCAGCGGACCTTCGACGCCGATGCGCCGGTCGTGCCGCTCTTCAGCGGGCCCGAGTGGGGACTCTACAACGACGCCCGCTTCACCGGCTTCCCGACCCAGGACAACCCGTACGCGACGCTGCTCACCCGCGGCAACACGGCGGTGCTCGTGCTCACCACCGTGAAGCCGCGCGCCTGAGCGCACCGGTATACGACGTCGCGGGGGCCGGGCCAACCTCCCCCGGCCCCCCCGACGCAAGCCACCTGACCCGGCCGCCCCACACGCGCGGCGCCCCCGGCCCGAACCCACCTTCTCGAAAGGAGGCTGACGACGGCATGCGTTACCTCCTGCGCCGACTCGGCTTCTACGCCATCGCCTTCTGGGTCTCGATCACCCTCAACTTCATGCTTCCGCGCCTCATGCCCGGGGACCCCGTCTCACGGATGCTGAGCCAGTCCGGGTCGCGGCTCGAGCCGGACCAGGTCGAGCAGCTGCGCCGCCTCTTCGGCCTCGACGAGCGGCCCGTCATCGAGCAGTACGTCTCGTACGTCGCCAGCATCTTCCACGGCGAGATGGGCGTGTCGATCTCGCGCTTCCCGACCCCGGTGTCGGAGGTCATCTCGTCACAGATCGGCTGGACGATGTTGCTCGGACTCACCTCCCTGGTCATCGCGGCGGTCCTGGGCATGGTGCTCGGCGCTGTCGTGGCCTGGCGTCGCGGCGGCTTCCTCGACTCGGCCCTGCCGCCGGTGCTCGTGTTCATCGGCTCGTTCCCGTACTTCTGGCTCGCGATGGGGGCGCTCTACCTCTTCGGCGTGACCTTGGGCTGGTTCCCGCTGCGGCACGCCTTCGACGTCGGTGTCGTGCCGGAGTGGTCGGCGCCGTTCGCGGCCAACGTGGCCACCCATCTCGTGCTGCCGGCCCTCACGATCGTGCTCGTCTCGGTCGGCGGCTGGCTGCTCGGGATGCGCAACGCGATGATCGCGACGGCCTCGGAGGACTACATCACCATGGCAGAGGCCAAGGGGCTGCGGCGCGGACGGATCATGGTCCGCTACGCCGCCCGCAACGCGCTCCTGCCCAGCGTCACCTCCTTCGGCATGTCGCTCGGCTTCGTCGTCGGCGGCGCCCTGCTCACCGAGGTCGTGTTCGCCTACCCGGGCGTCGGCTACCAGCTGCTCGCGTCTGTGCAGGCGCTCGACTTCCCGCTCATGCAGGGGATCTTCCTCACGATCACGGCTGCCGTGCTCATCGCGAACTTCCTCGTCGACCTCGTCTACGTCCGTCTCGACCCGCGCGTGCGGGTCTCCTGAGAGGAGCAGCCCGTGCCCTCCGTCACCGACCCTGCGCTGGCTCCCGCCAGCGTCTCCGCCCCCACGGCGCCTGGTGCACCCGACGCTGGATCAGCCGGACCCGGCCGTATGCCGTCGCGCGCGCAACGCTCGTGGGTCCCCGCCGTCGCCCGCGGCGGTCTCCTCGGGAGCCTGCTCCGCAGCCCGAAGGCCGTCACCGGCCTGACCCTGCTCGGGACGTTCGCCCTCCTCGCGCTCCTCGCGCCGGTGCTCGCCCCCGGTGACCCGACGGCGATCGGCGACCTTGCCTCCGAGGCGCCGAGTGCGAGCCACTGGCTCGGCACGACCGCGAAGGGCCAGGACGTCCTCGCGCTGACCCTCTGGGGCGCGCGCAGCTCGCTCGCCGTCGGCTTCGTCGTCGGAACGGCGGCCACGCTCATCGGGGTCATGGTCGGCCTGGCAGGTGCGTACTTCGGCTCGGTCGTCGACGACGTGCTCTCCCTCGTGACCAACGTCTTCCTCCTGCTCCCGGGGCTGCCGCTGCTCGTCGTGCTCGCCGCCTTCCTCCCACCGGGTGCGGCGACGGTGGTGCTCGTCCTCGTCGTCACTGGGTGGGCCGGCAGCGCGCGGGTCCTGCGAGCCCAGGCGCTCTCGATCCGCGGCAAGGACTTCGTCGCGGCCGCGATCGTCTCGGGGGAGCGAGCGTGGCGGATCATGTTCCGCGAGATCCTGCCCAACATGGCGTCCGTCGTCATGGGGACCTTCCTCGCGTGCGTCATCTTCGGCATCGGCGCCCAGGCCGGTCTCGAGTTCCTCGGCCTCGGCGACAGCTCGGTCGTCAGCTGGGGAACGAACCTCTACTGGGCGAGCAACGACGGCGCGCTCATGTCGGGCGCCTGGTGGGCCTTCGTCCCGTCGGGCCTGAGCATCGCGTTCGTCGCCTTCGCGCTCGCCCTCGTCAACTACGGCGTCGACGAGGTGACCAACCCGCGGCTGCGCGGCCGCCGGCGCAAGGCGGCGTCTCGCTCCTCCCGCTCATCGCGCGCCGCGACGCGCCCGGCCGCTGCAGCGGAGGTGACTCGATGAGCGCGCCGCTGCTCGAGGTCGAGCACCTCACCGTGGAGTACGCCGTCGGTGCCCGTCCCGTCGTCGCCGTGCGCGACGTCAGCTTCGCGATCGGTGAGGGCGAGGTCTTCGGCCTCGCGGGCGAGTCCGGGTGCGGCAAGTCGACCATCGCCATGGCTGTGCTGCGCCTGCTCAAGGAGCCGGCACGCGTCACGTCGGGCGCGATCCGCTTCGCGGGCGAGGATGTGCTCGCGATGGACGAGGCCGCCCTGCGCGGCTACCGGTGGCGCCGCGCGGCGATGGTGTTCCAGAGCGCGATGAACTCACTCAACCCGGTGCTGACGATCGGCGAGCAGCTCGGCGACATCTTCACGACGCACGAAGGCGCGACGCGACGTGGTGCCCGGAAGCAGAGCGCCGAGCTCCTCGAGCTCGTCGGCATCGACGCCTCCCGCCTGCGCTCGTACCCGCACCAGCTCTCCGGCGGCATGCGCCAGCGGGTGGTCATCGCCATGGCGTCGGCGCTGCGGCCCCAGCTCCTCGTCATGGACGAGCCCACGACCGCGCTGGACGTCGTCGTCCAGCAGGAGATCATGGCCCAGATCCAACGACTCCAACGGGAGCGCGGCTTCTCGGTCCTCTTCATCACCCACGACATGTCGCTCATGGTCGAGCTGTCCGACCGGATCGCCGTCATGTACGCCGGCCGTGTCGTCGAGCTCGGGGCCGCCGGACGCATCTTCGACCAGCCAGAGCACCCGTACACGCAGTCGTTGATGAGTGCGTTCCCGCCTCTGCACGGGCCGCGGGTCGAGCTCGTCGGACTCGCGGACCGCGTGCGCGCGGGTGGGTCCTCCGACGGGTGCGGCTTCCACGTCACGTGCCCGCCCGACCGGTCCGACTGCTCCACAAGCATTCCCGACCTGCGTGAGGTCGAGCCGGGTCATTGGGTCGCCCGCTCGGGCTCGACGCGCCCCGCCGGGACCAGCACCACGACACCACGCGTCGCAGCCACGAACGGAGCCGGCCGATGACTGTCGCCCCACCGACACCGCCGGCCCCCACCGCCGGCCCCCTCACCGAGCCGGTCGTCCGGGTCCGCGGTCTGGTCAAGGAGTTCCGGCTCGGTGGCCTCTTCTCGCGCAACCGCTTCCGAGCCGTCGCGGGCATCGACCTCGACCTGCCGCGCGGATCGATCGTTGCGCTCGTCGGGGAGTCCGGCAGCGGCAAGTCGACGATTGCCCGGTGCCTGGCCCGCCTCGAGCAGCCGACGGCCGGCTCCGTCGTCCTCGACGGCGTGGACGTGCTGCGAACCGAGCGGCGCCGGGCGAGCCGGGCCTACCGCCGTCGGGTGCAGATGGTGTTCCAGGACCCGTTCGGGTCGCTGAACCCGGCTCATCGCGTGGAGCACGTGCTGCGCCGCCCGCTCGAGATCCACGGGCACACGACGTCGGCGCGGCAGACCCGGGCGCGGCTCGTCGAGCTGATGGATGCAGTCGGGCTCGACCCGGCACTGCTCGAGCGCTACCCCCACGAGCTGTCCGGAGGTCAGCGCCAACGCGTCGGCGTCGCGCGGGCACTGGCCGCGGAGCCGGACGTCATCCTGGCTGACGAACCCACGTCGATGCTCGACGTGTCGGTGCGGGTCGGACTGCTCAACCTCATCCGCCGGCTGCGCGACGAGCGTGGCATCGCCATGCTGTACATCACTCACGACCTCGCCTCGGCGCGCTACGTCGCAGACACGACGAACGTCATGTTCGCCGGCGAGCTCGTCGAGGGCGGGGAGTCGCTCACCCTCATGGACGAAGCCGATCACCCGTACACGAGGCTCCTGCTCTCGGCCGTTCCAGACCCGCACCGCGCGACGGCGCTCGACCCCGATGATCGCCGCGCACTGCGCGAGGCGGTGCTCCACCCGACGACGTGTCCTCACGGCGGGGACTCCGAGAACCCCTGCAGTGACGTGAATCCCGTGCACCACTGGCTCTCCCGAGGGGCCGGTCGGGAGCACTGGGTCCGCTGTCACCGCTACGCGCCCGCCTCGCCCCTTGCCTCGCGCGTCATCGCCGAGGCGGCGTCGGCCGCCGGCGACGGCGCGGAGACCAGCCCGACCACGACCCACGCCACAGCTCCGAGGACCTGATCCCATGACGACCGCCGACCTGCCGCGCCCCGACCGCAACACCGCCGCTCCGGCTGGGGGCACCCGCCTCGAGCCCGACCTCGTCGCGGACGCCGAGGCCGACCCGCACCGGCCGAGGTTCCACTTCGTCGCACCGGCGGGATGGCTCAACGACCCCAACGGCCTGTGCCAGTGGGGCGGCACGTACCACCTCTTCTACCAGTACAACCCGTACGCGCCGGTGCACCACCGCATCCACTGGGGGCATGCGTCCAGCCGCGACCTCGTCACGTGGACCGACGAGCCGGTGGCCCTCGTGCCCGACGACACGGGTCCTGACCGCGACGGTTGCTGGAGCGGCGTCCTCGTCGACGACGACGGTGTGCCGACGATCGTCTACTCGGGCAGGCGTGAGGGTCGCGAGCTGCCTTGTGTCGCAGTGGGTTCCCCGGATCTGCGCACCTGGGTCAAGGAGCCGGCCAACCCGGTGATCGACGACACGCCGGTTGGTCACGACGTGCCGGCTTTCCGCGACCACTGCGTCTGGAAGGAGGGCGACGTGTGGCGCCAGCTCGTCGGCTCCGGGGTACGTGGCCGGGGCGGCGCGGCGTTCCTCTACGAGTCGAGCGACCTGCGCGACTGGACCTTCGTCGGCCCCCTCATCGTCGGCGACGCCTCCATCGGGGCCCCGGGCGACCCGGACTGGGCGGGCACCATGTGGGAGTGCGTCGATCTCTTCCAGCCACCGACCGCCCACGTTGACGGCGCGGCAGACCGGGACCCGGGGTCGCCGGCCTCCCACGTCCTCGTCTTCTCGGCCTGGCACGAGGGCGTGACCCACCATCCGCTCTACCTGAGCGGCGCCTACACCGGGGACACGTTCAAGCCCGAGGCGGTCCACCGTCTCGACCTCGGCGGTCGCTACTTCTACGCCCCGCAGAGCTTCTCCGACAACCGTGGACGACGCATCCTCTTCGGGTGGCTCCAGGAGGGGCGCACGGATGATGACGCCATCGCCTGCGGATGGTCGGGTGTCATGTCGTTGCCTCGCCAGGCCGTTCTCGGACAAGACGGCGAACTGCACCTCTCACCCGTCGAGGAGGTCGCGTCGCTACGCGGCCGTGAGCACCGGGTCGAGGTCACCGAGCTGACGCGTGACGAAGCGACCCTCCTCGGACGCGGCGACCAGCTCGATGTCGAGTTCACGCTGACGCTGGCGCTGGACTCGACGATCGCCCTGGCCGTACGTGAAACCGATGACGGCGAGGAGACCACTCTGCTCGAGATCGCCCGGGGCCCAGAGGGTTCCACGATCGGCAACGTACGCCTCAACCGATCGCGGAGCAGCCTCGACGCGTCCGTCGACGCGACCGACCGCGCCGGGACTGTGCCGGTGGGCGACGACGGGCGGGTCGACGTCCGGGTGCTCGTCGACCACTCGGCGCTCGAGGTCTTCGTCAACGGCCGCGCCCTCACCGCCCGCGTCTACCCGACACGACCGGACGCCGTCGGCTGCTCCCTCAGACTCCTCGCCGGTTCGGCGACGCTGCGCAGCTCGTCGAGCTGGGAGATGCGCGACATCTGGCACGGCCCGCGAGCGCTGTGGCCAGAGCCGTGACTGCCTAACCCAAGCAGACCCGCACGTCAGGGGACACCGACTGTCGTGCCCGGTGCAGCGGCGACACCTCGCCGACCACCTCAGGGAGCTTCCGAACCGGCCGGATCCGGTGCAGTTCGGGGGGTCCCCACCTGAATCCACTCACCACACGTCATGACCCGTTCGGGGCCGGCTCTGACAACGTTGTCAAAGGATCCTCACGTGATACGCCATCCCTTCCTCGTCGTGCTCGCGGCTGCTGTCGCCACGACCGTCGCTGTGCCCGCCGCCGCGGTCACACCTGCCAACACCACCGAGACCAGTCAATGGCGGCCGACCTATCACTACACGCCGGCTGC
This sequence comes from Monashia sp. HAY1-2A, assembly GCF_056755315.1. Lineage (NCBI taxonomy): Bacteria > Bacillati > Actinomycetota > Actinomycetes > Micrococcales > Intrasporangiaceae > Intrasporangium > Monashia sp. HAY1-2A. The sequence continues at coordinate 3,767 of NZ_JBNDHY010000070.1, read as the reverse complement.
CAACTTCATGAACGACCCCAACGGCCTCATCCAGTACAAGGGCGTCTACCACCTCTTCTACCAACACAACCCGTGGGGCAACACCGCCGGGAACGGGTCCTGGGGGCACGCCACCAGCACGGATCTCGTCCACTGGACCGAGCACCGGGTCGCGATCGCTGCGGACGCCAACGAGGAAGTCTGGTCGGGCAGCGTCGTGCTCGACAGGGCCAACACCTCCGGGTTCGGCACCGCGACCAACCCGCCACTGGTGGCCATCTACACCAGTCGCGACAAGGACACCGGTCTCCAGCGTCAGGCGCTGGCGTTCAGCCTCGACGCCGGCGAGACGTGGACCAAGTACGCAGGGAACCCGGTGCTCGACATCGGCGCCCACGACTTCCGTGACCCCAAGGTCAGCTGGAACGAGAAGACCGGCCGGTGGGTGATGGTCGTGGCCAAGTCCGTCGAACGGAAGGTCGGGATCTACTCCAGCGCCGATCTCAAGACCTGGCGGCACGAGAGCGACTTCGGTCCCGCAGGAGCGACGGGCGGCGTCTGGGAGTGCCCCGACCTGTTCCCCCTGCCCTACAAGAACGCGGCCGGGGCAACCACGACAAAGTGGGTGCTCACCCTGAGCGTCTCAGGCAAGGTGCAGTACTTCGTCGGCGACTTCGACGGCTCGACCTTCACCTCCCCGGACGCGTCGTACACGCCACCTGCCGGAAAGGTCATCAGCGACTTCGAGGGCGACACGTGGGACCCGGGCTGGACCACGACCGGGACCGCCTTCGGCAACGGTCCCGACACGCCACCCGCCGACGTCTTCGGCGCGATGGGCAACAAGTACGTCGACAGCTATGGCAGCGGGGACGCGGAGAAGGGCACCCTGACCTCACCGGACTTCCAGATCGACAAGCCGTACCTCAATCTGCTCGTCGGCGGCGGGAACTACGCCCACGTCGAGGGTGGCTCCACGGCCCCGCCCGCGGGAGATCTCTTCGCCGACTTCGAGGCCGACGGGCTGCAGGCGGGCTGGACCGGGACCGGGAGCTTCACCGACCTGGTGAACACCACGTGGAGCGACCTGCCGGGCCGGGTCGGTCGCGGTGTGCTGGACACCTGCTGGGCCGGCTGCGACCCCGCCGTGGGCACCGTGCGTTCGCCCGACTTCACGATCAGCCGCGACTTCATCAACCTGCTCGTCGCCGGGGGCAACCACCCGCTGTCCGGCCCGGAGCCGACCGCGGTGTCCCTGGTCGTCGACGGCCAGGTCGTTAGGTCCGAGACGGGGGACAACTCATCCAACCTCAACTGGCGGGCCTGGGACGTCAGTGCCCTGCGCGGCAAGACCGCCTACATCGAGGTGACCGACCAGCGCACCGCAGACTGGGGCCACCTCATGATCGACCACATCGTGTTCTCCGACACGGCAGCGGCACCCTGGAGCCAGGAGACCACCGCCAACCTCGTCGTCGACGGGCAGGTGGTGCGATCCGCCACCGGCACCAACAGCCCCTCGCTCGACTGGACCTCATGGGACGTCGCCCAGCTGCAGGGCCGGACCGGGCACCTGGAGTTCATCGACGACGCCACGGGCGGCTGGGGCCACATCTACGCCGACCAGCCCATGCTGGCCGACGCGCCGGCGCTCGACAGCGCCGCGCGCACGCGATGGATCGACCACGGCGCCGACTACTACGCCGCGGTGACCTTCAACAATCTGCTCGGCGACCGACGGGTGCAGATCGGGTGGATCGGCAACTGGGACTACGCCAACTCCACGCCCACCTCACCATGGCGCGGTAGCCAGTCGATCGCGAGAGAGCTGGCCCTCACCGATGTGGGCGGACGTCCGACGCTGGTGCAGAAGCCCGTCGTGGAGCTGAACAAGAGCCTGGGCAGGGCAACCACCCAGAGCGTCAACGGGATCACCGGCAGCCGGACACTCGGCCTGCGGGGGACAGCCCTCGACCTCGACGTCACCCTCACTCCGCACGGGACGAGCGACGCCGGTGTCGTGGTCCGCAAGGGCCGAACTCAGGGCACCCGCATAGGCTGGTCCAACGGGCATCTCTACGTCGACCGGAGCGCCTCGGGTGAGGACTCCTTCAGTCCGGTCTTCGATCGGACACAGCATGTCGCCGTGCCGCTCGTCGACGGCCAGCTGAAGCTGCGGATCCTGGTGGACCGGTCCTCGGTCGAAGTGTTCACCCGCGATGGTCGGGTCGCGATCACCGACCTCATCTTCCCCGACCTCTCGAGCGACGGCATCGCCGCCTACGCGGTAGGCGGCACCGTCGACGCGAAGGTGGTGGCGCGGGCGATCAACTGAGTGGCGAAACTCGCCGCGGTCCGGTTCGAAGTGCTCGCTCAGCGCCTCAACGGCCCGATGCCGAGTCGAGGGATCCGGCTCCGCGCAGGGGCCTCGCCCGGGAGTCTGCTTCGATCGCACGACATCCGACAGGCGAGGCCCCGGCGCGGAGCCCGCCGTTCGAGTGGCACCCGCCAAGCCGCGGCTTGGTCTCCACGGGCGGAGTCGCCGCGGGGTCGATCCGCCGGACCCTGCGACATTTCCGTCGGGGAGTTGCCGAACGGCCGTCGTCTCTCTTCTTGTCTCATTCGTCGCTGGTCCCGTTTGTTCGGCGACCTTCCAGCGCACGCCGGCGTGCGGGCCGTGTTCTTCGAGATGGCCAGAAGGTCGCCTCGCACCCGCCAACCGGCGCACCCTGCGCAGCTACGGCAACCTCGTCGGGAACCACACGTGGAGCCATCCGGACCTCACGCTGCTGTCGAACACCGCGGTCACCTCGCACCTGAACCGGATGGAGTACGCGCACGACGGCGGTGGTGACCGGTCGCAGACCGTGGCCGCCGTCGACATCCTCATCCCGAAGCTGCGGGCTCGCGGCTACGTCATCGGGCTCATGGCCTGCTGACGCGACCACGCCAAGCTAGGCCTCAGATCCCTCGTCCCGCACCGTCTGCCATTGCTTGCACCGCCGGCAGCGCTGGGCGTGCAGGGTGTCGCTCCCGCCCACGACCTGCCAGTCATGCCTGCCCATCCGGCACAGCCACGGGAGCTTCTTCGTACGAGCCACCACTCCTCCTCTACGTGGTCGTGCCATGTCGGGCAGCGCGTCTGCTTGGGCCCTCGCCCGGCTGTGCTGCTCGCCTGCGTGACATACCCGCGACGTGGCTCCCGCTCGTTCACCCGCCGGTGCGAGTCGGGAGGGTGCACACGGAACGGGCCGGCGAACCCTGCGGCTGGGAACGCCCGGATGTCCGAGGAGCACCAAGTCGGGCGCCTCCTTGGCGGCGAAGCGCCGTCCGCGGCGCCACATCCGGAGGTTGTCGGCGCGGCTCGCCCGGGCTGTCGACGGGGACGGGCAGTAGCGCGGGGGTTGCCGGTAGGACTCGCGCATGCTTACTATCTACGCATACACGCAAACTCGCAGCTAAAGCCTCGTCCTGAGCGAAGCTGTCCCGGCCCGAGGGTGCAGCGTTCGAGGCCCATGGAGGGCGAACGGCGCGCACCGGCGGAACACGACAGGGAGGGCGTCACGCCGGTGGCTTCCCGAGCGCCCCGGCGCTCGCGGGGGATCGCCGCAAAGCGCACCGCCGCAAGGGATTTGGCGCTTCCACGAGCCGAGGAGCGAGAAGCAGCGAACGGAGAGAGGGAGCCATGAGCAGTACCCAGAGCGAGCACCGCGCTCAAGCCCACCCACACCCCTGTCTCTTATACACATCTCCGAGCCCACGAGACGCGTAGTAATCTGGGGGGGGGG
>NZ_JBNDHY010000069.1:0-23294 GCF_056755315.1 Monashia sp. HAY1-2A | reverse complement strand
CCCCCCCCCCCCCCCCCCCCCCCCCCCCCCCCCCCCCCCCCCCCCCCCCCCCCCCCCCCTCTCCCAAACCAAAAGACGCCCCCCCAGATTACTACGCGTCTCGTGGGCTCGGAGATGTGTATAAGAGACAGCGTCCCGCCCGGGGAGGACCTCATCGGCATCGGCGCCGACCTCGAGGTCCCGACGCTCTACGAGGCGTACTCGATCGGCGTCTTCCCCATGGGCATCGGCGACCACGGCGCGGAGCCGATGGGCTGGTGGTCGCCCGACCCGCGCGGCGTCCTGCGGCCCGGGAGCCTGCGGGTGAGCCGCTCGCTGCGCAAGGCCCGGGCCCGCTTCGAGATCCGCGTCGACACGGCCTTCGAGGCCGTCGTCTCGGCCTGCGCCGAGCCCGACCGCGAGGGCCGGTGGATCACGCCGCAGATCGAGAGCGCCTACGCCGAGCTGCACCGGGCGGGCTGGGCGCACTCGGTCGAGGCGTGGGCGGACGACCGGCTCGTCGGGGGCCTCTACGGCGTGGCCATCGGCGGGCTCTTCGCGGGGGAGTCGATGTTCCACCACGCCACCGACGCGTCGAAGGTGGCGCTCGTCGGCCTCTGCGAGCTGCTGCGCGCCGACGGCGACCCGCGACGCGTCGTCGACGTCCAGTGGCAGACGCCGCACCTGGCCACCCTCGGCGTCATCGAGATCCCCCGGACGGACTACCTGGCCCTGCTGCCCGAGGCGCTCAGGGCGCCCCTGCCGGAGCCGTGGCGCTGACGCCGGGCTCCGCCGTTGGGAGCACCTCGACGTCGTAGGCGGTGTGGTCCTCACCGTCCCGGGCGCCGGCGAACCGGTGGCCGCGCATCCGGCACCAGGCCGGCACGTCGTGGGCGGCGGCCGGGTCGGTCGCGAGGACGGTGACGAGGCGCGGGGTCGGGTCGTCCCGGACGAGACGGGCCAGGCGGATGACCGGCAGCGGGCAGCGCTGGCCCCGGGCGTCAACGACGTCCGAGGCCCCCGAGGGGGACGCGTCGGGCCGGGGCGGGTCGGGCGAGGGCCTCACAGGTCCTCCACGCCGAGGCGGGCCCGCACGTCGGCCAGGGTCGGCCCGAGCGCCGCGCAGAAGGCCTCGACGTCGGTCCCGACGCCGGGTGACACGGCCGGCAGCGGCAGCGTGAGGCGGACGTTGCCGTGCGTCAGCACGCCCATGGCCGCGAGCACGTGGCTCGGTTCGAGGGTGCTCGACGTGCACGCGGACCCGCTGGCCACCGCGAAGCCCGCGGCGTCGAACGCTCCGACGACGACCTCGCCGTCGACGTAGAGGCTGGAGAAGGTGACGACGTGGGGGAGCCGGTCGTCCGGGTCCCCGACGACCTGGGTGTCCGGGAGGGCGGCCGCCGCGTCGCGGAGCCGGGACACGAGCCGCGAGGACGATGCGGCGTCGGCCACGCGCGTCGCCTGGGTCTGTTGCCAGGCCTCGGCGGCCGCGAGGGCCACGGGCACCCACGGCACGACATCGGTGCGGCCCTGCTCGACGTCGGCACGGGCACCGGACCAGTGCCAGCGCACCCCCTCGCGGACCACGAGAACCCCGAGCGGCGGTCCGGCCCACGTGCGGGCGTCGGCGACGAGCACGTCCCAGTGCTCCGGCACGGCGTCGCGTCCGACCGAGGCCGACGCGTCGACGACCAGCGGCACACCGGCGCGCCGGCACGCCTCGCGCGCCGCCGCGAGGGGCTGGCGCGTGCCGACCTCCCCGTTGGCGCTCTGCAGTGCCGCGACGACGGTGCCCGGGACCGCCAGGGCCGCCGTCCACGCGTCGAGGTCGACACGGCCGAGGACGTCGACGGGGACCTCGGCGGCGAGGGTCGGGTCCTGCGCGGCGGAGGACCGGGCCCGGGCCGGCACGAGGACGGCGGAGTGCTCGACCGCCGAGGCCACCGTCCGGGCCCCGCGGCGCCGGGCCCCGTGGAGGACGCCCTCGAGGGCCCTGGTGACGGCGGCCGGGCCACTCGGCAGGAAGCTCACCTCGTCCGGACGCACCCCGATGCCGGCCGCGACGACCTCGCGCGAGCGGTCGAGGAGCGCGCGGGCCCGGCGGCCCTCGGTGTGCAGGCGGGCCGGGTCGGCCCAGCCGGCATCCAGCGCGGCGAGGAGGGTGTCGCGCGCCGTCGGGTGCAGGGGGCCCGCTGCCGCGTCGAGAAGCCGGCGGACGGGGCCGGAGCCGCCCGCGGGAGCGGGCCCGGGGTTCGTGCCCGGATCGTGACTGACCACGCCGCAACGTTAGCCGCACCCTGCCGGACAACCTCTGCGACAGGGCGGTAGGGTTCGGGGGGTGGGCACTGGCTGCCCTCGCACGGATGACGGGAAACGCCCGCGGGGCGCGCCCCGGCGCGCAAAGGAACGGCAAGAAAGGTGCACCTGGTGCCTCAGCACGACGACACCCCGGCGACGCCGGCGGTGACCTCGGCCGGACGGGGACGCAGGGCGGTCCGGGTCGCGGCGCTGGCCGCGGTCTCCGGTCTCGCGCTGGCCGGCTGTCAGGGTCAGCTGTCCGACGGGTTCCTGCCCACGGCGGTCTCCGACAGCGGCAGGCGGGTCACCGACCTGTGGGTCGGCAGCTGGATCGCCGTCCTCGCGGTCGGTGCCATCACGTGGGGCCTCATGCTCTACGCCGCGATCCGCTTCCGGAAGCGCAAGGGCGACGAGTCCCTTCCGGTGCAGCTGCGCTACAACGTCCCGATGGAGCTGCTCTACACCGTCATCCCGGTGTTCATGGTCGCGGTGTTCTTCTACTACACGGCCCGTGACGAGGCCGCCCTCGTCGACACGACGAGCCGGAAGCCCGACGTCACCATCAGCGTCGTCGCCAAGCAGTGGAGCTGGGACTTCAACTACGTCGACTCCGACGTCCACGAGAGCGGCGTGCACGTCCCGCTCGACGGCACGACGGGCAAGCGGGCCCAGATGCCGGTCCTCTACCTGCCGGTGAACAAGCGGGTCGAGTTCGTGCTCAACGCCCGCGACGTCATCCACAGCTTCTGGGTGCCCTCGTTCATGATGAAGATGGACATGCTCCCGGGCAAGACGAACAAGTTCCAGCTGACACCGACGCAGACCGGTGAGTTCCAGGGCAAGTGCGCCGAGCTCTGCGGCGCCTACCACTCGCAGATGCTGTTCATGGTCAAGGTCGTTCCCCAGCAGGAGTACGACCAGGAGATGGCGCGCCTGGCCCAGCTCGGCCAGAAGGGCCTCGTGCCCGTCGACGCGAGCCGTGAGCAGATGGTGCCCGCCGACGCCGACAAGATTCCCGCACCCGCTCGGACTGGGAGCAACCAATGACCTCCGCCACGCTGAACCGTGAGGCCCGCCTCTCGACCTCGGCCGCGCGCCCGCGCCTCAAGGGCCAGACCTTCGTCAAGTGGGTCACGACGACCGACCACAAGGTCATCGGCAACCTCTACTTCATCACCTCGTTCGTCTTCTTCCTGCTCGGCGGGATCATGGCCCTGCTCATCCGGGCCGAGCTCTGGGCGCCGGGCCTGCAGGTCGTCGACAACCCCGAGCAGTTCAACCAGCTGTTCACCATGCACGGCACGATCATGCTGCTGCTGTTCGCGACGCCGCTGTTCGCCGGGTTCACCAACGCGCTCATGCCGCTGCAGATCGGGGCGCCCGACGTCGCGTTCCCGCGCCTGAACATGTTCGCGTACTGGCTCTACCTCTTCGGTGGCCTCATCGCCTCGGCCGGCTTCCTGACGCCGCAGGGCGCCGCCGCGTTCGGGTGGTTCGCCTACGCGCCGCTGTCGGACGTCGCCTACACCCCGGGGCTCGGTGGTGACCTCTGGGTCTTCGGCCTCGCCCTCGCCGGTTTCGGCACCATCCTCGGCGCCGTCAACTTCATCACGACGATCGTGTGCATGCGCGCCCCCGGCATGACGATGTTCCGGATGCCGATCTTCACGTGGACGGCGCTCATCACGTCGCTGCTCGTGCTCATCGTCTTCCCGATCCTCGCGGCCGCGCTGTTCGCGCTCGGTGGGGACCGCCGCTTCGGGATGCACATCTTCGACGCCGAGAACAACGGCGCGATGTTGTGGCAGCACCTCTTCTGGTTCTTCGGCCACCCCGAGGTCTACATCATCGCGCTGCCGTTCTTCGGCATCATCAGCGAGGTCCTGCCGGTCTTCTCCCGCAAACCGATCTTCGGCTACAAGACCCTCGTCTTCGCCACGATCGCCATCGCCGCCCTGTCGGCGAGCGTCTGGGCCCACCACATGTACGTCACGGGCCAGGTGCTCCTGCCGTTCTTCTCGGTCATGACGATGCTCATCGCCGTCCCGACCGGGGTGAAGTTCTTCAACTGGATCGGCACCATGTGGGGCGGCAAGGTCGTCATGGCCACGCCGATGTTGTGGGCGATGGGCTTCCTCGTCACGTTCCTCTTCGGCGGTCTGACCGGCATCATCCTGTCCAGCCCGGCCCTCGACTTCCACCTGTCCGACAGCTACTTCGTCGTCGCGCACTTCCACTACACCGTCTTCGGCACCGTGGTGTTCGCGATGTTCGCCGGCTACTACTTCTGGTGGCCCAAGCTGACCGGACGGATGCTCGACGAGCGCCTCGGCAAGCTGCACTTCTGGATGCTGTTCATCGGCTTCCACACGACCTTCCTCATCCAGCACTGGCTCGGCATCGAGGGCATGGCCCGGCGCTACCCGGACTACCTGCCCGAAGAGGGTTTCCAGGCCGCGAACATCGTCTCGAGCTGCGGGGCGTTCCTGCTCGGCGCCTCGATGATCCCCTTCGTCTACAACGTGTGGAAGACGTGGAAGAAGGCGCCGCTCGTCGAGTCCGACGACCCGTGGGGCTACGGCGCCTCGCTCGAGTGGGCCACCTCGTGCCCACCGCCCCGGCACAACTTCACGTCACTGCCGCGGATCCGGTCCGAGCGTCCCGCGTTCGACCTGCACCACCCGGAGGCCGCCGCCGGCTTCCGCCCCGTGGCCGACCAGGGCACCCTCACCCAGGTGATGGGGCCGGCCGACGTCGACCACGAGCACGCCACCGCCCGTCCCGAGAAGCGTGAGGACTGAGCCCGATGCGCGTCGAGACCAAGCTCCTGGTCTACCTGTTCATCTTCTTCGTCCCGGTCACGCTGATCTACGGGTTCTGGTCCAAGTGGGAGGAGCCGATCGGCGTCACGGCGCTCGTCCTGACCGGCGCCCTGTTCGCCCTGTCGGGGTTCTACTTCTGGATGACCGGCAAGAAGCTGCCGCTGCGTCCCGAGGACAACGCGGGCGGTGAGATCGAGGAGGCCGAGGGCAACTACGGCTACTTCGTCGCCAGCTCGTGGACGCCGCTCTGGCTCGCCGGCTCCGGGGCCATCATGTTCGCCGGCCTCGCCATCGGGTGGTGGCTGTTCATCATCGGCGTGTTCTTCGCGATCCCGGCCGTCGTCCTCTGGGTGTTCGAGTCCTTCTCGGGCGAGTACTCCATCTGAGGTCTCGGTCGCCGAGGCCATCGGTCCTCGGACACCGGACGGGCCCAGCTGCCTCTGGCGGCCGGGCCCGTCCGGTGTCTGCGCGCCGACGAACGGCGGACATGACGAAGGGGAGGGCGCAGGACCCTCCCCTTCGTGCTGGCCGTACGACTCACGGACCTTCGGGTTCGTAGTGCGATCGTGTGGGAGAGAACATCCTCGCTTTGCACCTCCATCCGATCGGTGGTCGGTTCTTCGACCGTAGAGCCTGACGGCGAGGTCCGTAAAGGGCACGCGGCGTCCGGTCCGCAAAGTGTCCACCTTGCGAGACAGCATCGATGCTGCGAGGCAGTCAGAGACAGTCAGAGACAGTGCGACGCCGAGGCACTGAGGCGTCATCCCCAGCCGAGCTCGTGCAGGTGCGCGTCGTCCATGCCGAAGTGGTGGGCCACCTCGTGCACGACCGTCACCGCGATCTCCTCGCGCAGCTCCTCGATGCTCGCGCAGAATCGCTCCAGGGGTCCCTTGAAGATGGTGATCCGGTCCGGGAGGGAACCCGCCGACCACCACTCGCCTCGCTCGGTCAGGGGCGTTCCCTCGTAGATGCCGAGCAGGTCGGGGTCCTCGGCCGGCGGCTCGTCCTCGACGAGGACCACGACGTTGTCCATGGCCCGTGCCAGCTCCTCGGGGATGAGATCGAGGCCGTCGGCGACCGCCTCGTCGAACTCGGCATCGGACAGCTGGTGCACGGCAGCAGTCTCGCACGATGCCAAGCACCGGCATGCTGCAGCCGACGCTCGCCGGCGAGATGCCCCGGGGACGCCGATGGCCCCGACCCGTTCGGGTCGGGGCCATCGGTGTGCCGATCGGGGCGTCCGAACCGGCGGCTCAGTCGTGGTGGCGGTCAGCCTTGACGGTCTCGCGCTCGCTGCCCGCACGGGACTCGATGGCCTCGTGCTCACCCGCGGGGGCTGCGACGTGCCCGTCGTGCTCGTGGTGCGCGGCCTCGAGCTCGGACGGCGTCGGGGGAGCGACCCGGTCCTTGAAGTAGAAGTGCGAGAACTTGGCGCGCAGGCGCTCCTTGCGCGCGATCGGGCTGTCGACCCCGTTGGCGTCCTTGCCCGCCGTGAGCTGCAGCGGCTCGGCCGACTCGTGCTGGACGAGCACCCAGCGCTCCTCGGGCGTCAGCGGTGCGTGGATCTCCTCGAAGCGACCGTCGGCGTACCGCCAGATCGTGCCCGTCTCGCGGCCGTGCAGGACCTTCTGGCGGTCGGCCCGCTGCAGGCTGAGGCAGATGCGCTTGGTGATCATGAAGGCGATCGGCGGACCGATGAAGAACAGCAGGCGCAGGGACTGGGTGATGTCGTTGATCGACAGGTGCAGCTTGATCGCCATGAGGTCGTTGCCGGCGGCGAAGAAGAGGACCACGTACATCGTGATGCCGGCGACGCCGATTGCCGTGCGCGTCGGGGCGTTACGAGGACGGTCGAGCAGGTGGTGCTCGCGCTTGTCGCCCGTCACCCAGGCCTCGACGAACGGGTACACGCCGATCAGCGTCCACATGATCGGCAGGAGCAGGATCGAGCCGGGGAAGATGTTCATGCTCCACGTGAAGCCGAAGGTCTCGAACTCGAGCCAGCCGGGCAGCAGGCGCAGCGCACCGTCGGCGAAGCCCATGTACCAGTCGGGCTGCGACCCCGCGGTGATCGGCGACGGGTCGTAGGGACCGTAGGCCCAGATCGGGTTGATCGTCACGACCGCGGAGATGAGCGCGATGACACCGAAGACGATGAAGAAGAAGCCGCCGGCCTTGGCGACGTACACCGGCAGGAGCGGGTAGCCGACGACGTTGTTGTTCGTGCGGCCCGGGCCGGGGAACTGGGTGTGCTTGTGCACGAACACCAGCAGGATGTGCGCCGTGAAGAGGCCAACGAGGATGGCCGGGATGAGCAGGACGTGTGCCGAGTAGAGGCGCGGGATGATCGCCTCGCCGGGGAACGCGCCACCGAAAATGAAGTAGGCCATGTACGAGCCGATGACCGGCACCGACTGGACGAACCCGTTCATGGCGCGGATGCCGGTGCCCGAGAGCAGGTCGTCGGGCAGCGAGTAGCCGGCGAAGCCCTCGATGCAGGCGAGCATCGACAGGATGGTGCCGAAGACCCAGTTGATCTCGCGCGGCTTGCGGAAGGCGCCGGTGAAGAAGACCCGGGCCATGTGCACGAAGACGGACACGATGAAGATCAGCGCCGCCCAGTGGTGAATCTGCCGGATGAGCAGACCACCGCGGATGTCGAACGAGATCGCGAGCGTCGAGCGGTACGCGTCGGACATCGTGATGCCCTGGAGCGGCACGTACGAGCCGTCGTACACGACCTGGCTCGCGCTCGGGACGAACCAGAAGGTGAGGAAGGCGCCGGTCAGCAGGCAGACGATCATCGAGTACATCGCGATCTCGCCGAGCATGAACGACCAGTGGTCGGGAAAGACCTTCTTGGCCAGGAACGACACGCCCTTGGCGGCGCCGAGGCGGTCGTCGACCCAGCCGGCGATGCCTCCGAGCGGCCTGGTGGCCGAGGCTCGCTCGTCGGCCTGGCGGTCGCCGGCGCGCAGGGCGTCGGCAGGACGGGTGGAGTGGATGGTGCTCATCGCGCACGCTCCCAGAAGCTCGGTCCGACGGGCTCGTGGAAGCCCTCGGGGGCGACGAGGTACCCCGCGTCGTCGACGGTGATCTTGAGCTGCGGCAGCGGCCGGCGGGCCGGGCCGAAGATGACCTTGCAGTCCTCGGTGAGGTCGAAGGTCGACTGGTGGCACGGGCAGAGCAGGTGGTGCGTCTGCTGCTCGTAGAGGCCCACCGCACACCCCACGTGCGTGCAGATCTTGGAGTAGGCGACGACACCCTCGACGCCCCAGTCCTTGGCCTTCTGCACCTTGATGTCGTTCGGGTCGAGACGGATGAGGATGACCGCCGCCTTGGCCTTGGCCTCGAGGACGTGCTTGCCCTCGTCGAGGTACTTCTGCAGCGTCTCGGGCATGACGTGGAAGACCGACCCGAGGGTGACCTCGTCGAGGCGGATCGGGGTCATCTCCGGGTCACGCATGAGGCGGACGGGCTTGCCGCCGTTGTTGTCCTTGGGGTCCCAGATCGTGTGCTTGAGCTCCTCCACCGTGACCGGTCCGAGGGAGCCGGCGACCTGCAGGCCCAGCGGGAGCGCGAACAGGCCGAGCGCGCCGCCGAGGGTGTACTTCAGCACGGGACGGCGGGCCATCTGGGTCGACTCGACGCCGGCCGCGACGACCTGGACGGCCTTGGCGCGCTCCTCGGTCGTGGACGCTTGGAGGTGGCGCTCCTCGACGATCTCCTCGTCGGACATCAGGGTCTTGGCCCAGTGCACCGCACCGATGCCGATGAGGAAGATCGCGAACCCGAGCGACAGGCCGAGGACGATGTTCTGCGTCTTGGTCTTGCCGACGCCGGGGAGGAAGAAGGTGGCCTCGTCGGGGATCGCGAAGTAGCTGACGAGGAAGACGAGCGTGGCCAGCATCGACAGGCCGAAGAGCGTCGCGACCTGGCGCTCGGCGCGCTTGGCGGCCCGGGGGTCGTCGTCGGCGGCGCGGTGGATGTGCGGCGGCAGCCCCGGGTTCTCGAAGCTGTCGGCCCCCGGCCGGGGCTCGAGAGCGCCCGACCCGGACCCGGGCGCGAGCGCCGTGCCCGCTCCGGTGTGCGTCGTCTCGTTGTCGTTCATCGGGTGGTGGTCCTGTCGTCGTGCGTGATCGGGACGATGCGGTGGGCGCTCATGCGGCCTTCTTGCCGAGCCAGACGGCGCAGGCGATGAGGATGCCGAGACCGAAGACCCACGCGAAGAGGCCCTCCGAGACCGGCCCGAGGTTGCCGAGCGTCAGGCCGCCGACGTTGGTCTCGTTCTCCTGCGCCTTGAGGTAGGAGATGACCTTCTGCTTGGCCTCGGGAGTCAGGTTGGTGTCGTTGAAGACGGGCATCGACTGCGGCCCGGTGAGCATGGCCTCGTAGATGTGCGTGGGCGTCGTCTCCTGCAGCGACGGCGCGTACTTGCCGCGCGTCAGCGCGCCGCCGGCACCGGCGAAGTTGTGGCACATGGCGCAGTTGACGCGGAAGATCTCGCCACCCTCGGCGATCGCCTTGTTGTTCTCCTCCGAGCCCGGCTCGAGGACCTTGGTGGACGCCGCGTCCGGCACGGCCGGACCCGGGCCGAGGGAGGCGACGTAGGCGGCGAGGGCGCTGATCTGCTCCTGGGAGAACTTCACCTTGTTCACCGGAGCCTGGACGTTGGGCGCCGCCAGCGGCATGCGGCCCGTGCCGACCTGGAAGTCGACGGACGCCGCGCCGACGCCGACGAGGGACGGACCCGACTTCGTGCCCTGGGCGTTGAGACCGTGACACGTGGCGCAGTTGGCGAGGAAGAGGTTCTTGCCCTCGGCGACCGTGTCGGCGGCGACGGATGCGGCCGCGTTGGCGTCCTTGGGCGCGAGGAAGGAGTAGGCGCCTCCGGTCACGAGAAGGCCGAGCAGCAGCAGCACCGCGATCGCGGCGGGGTGTCGGCGTCGGGCGGCCAAGGCTTTCACTGAGTCTTCCTGTCGTCCAAGGGGGTCACGGGTCGTGGTGGGGCGGAAGGGCGTTCGCCGGACGGGTCCGCGTCAGCGCAGGATGTAGATCGTCGCGAAGAGCGCGATCCAGACCACGTCGACGAAGTGCCAGTAGTAGGAGGTGACGACGGCGCCGGTGGCGTTGGCGTGCGTGTAGCGACGCGTCGTGAAGGTGCGGGCGATGATGAGCAGGAAGGCGATGAGGCCGCCGGTCACGTGGAGCCCGTGGAAACCGGTGGCCATGTAGAAGACCGAGCCGTACGCGTCCGAGCTCAGCGTGACGCCCTCGTGGACGAGCTCGGCGTACTCCATGACCTGGCCGGCGATGAAGAACGCGCCGAAGAGGTAGGTCAGGACATACCACTCGCGCATGCCCCAGGTCCTGAGGTCGAGGAGCTTGCCGGTGCGGGCCTTCTGGCCGCGCTCGGCCTTCCAGACACCGAGCTGGCACCACACCGAGGAGACGACCAGGACGAGGCAGTTGACGCTCGCGAAGGGCAGGTTGAGCTTCTCGGTCTGCTGGGCCCAGAGCTCACCCCGCACGGAGCGGAGCTGGAAGTACACGGCGAACAGACCCGCGAAGAACATGAGCTCGCTGGAGAGCCAGACGATGGTGCCGACGGCAACCATGTTCGGGCGGGTCGCCGGGCCGTGGACGGCCGGGCTCGCTACTGCGCTGGAAGGAACTGCTGATGCTGTCGCCACGTTGGACATTATTCCCACATTCATGGACGCGGATGCGAGCGACCCCCCCGATTGCCGGGACGCTGCCGGGGATTCGTGACCATTCCGACACGTCCGGGTCGCCGTGTCCACCGGCCGCCGGCGAGAGGTCCGGTTCACGCGACGTCACGGCGCGGTGCCACGGCGCTCGTGGGTCGTACCGGGATCGTGCCGGGATCGTGCCGGGATCGTGCCGAAGGCGGTGCCGAGGGAGTGCCCCCGGGCCACCGGTACGGCGTCCCGGCCACCGGGAGGGTCCCGCGGACGCGGGTGTGCGGGCCGGTAGCATCTGGCGCATGACCGCCTCGAACGACACCGCAGCCCAGGGCACCTCCACCGACGTCGTGACGTCGTCCGGTGGCGCGCCCCGGCTGGCGCGGGTCAGCGTCCTGCTCTACAGCGACGACTACACGACGCGCGACGCCGTCCGGGCCGCCGTCGGTCGCCGCCCCGCCAAGGACGTCGAGGTGGTCCGCTGGCACGAGTGCGCCACGGCCGACGCGGTCATCAGCTCGGTCGAGGCCGAGCGGTTCGACATCCTCGTCCTCGACGGTGAGGCGGCCAAGGTCGGCGGTCTGGGTCTGGCCCGGCAGCTGAAGAACGAGATCTTCGAGTGCCCGCCGATCATCGTCCTGACCGGGCGCCCCCAGGACAGCTGGCTGGCCGCCTGGTCGCAGGCTGACCTCGCCGTGCCGCACCCCCTCGACCCGATCGCGCTGACGGCCGCCGTGACGACCCTCGCCCGCGCCGTCGTCCCCAACGCCTGAGCCCATGGGGTCCGACACGACGACGACCTGGCCGTCGGTCTACGCCGACCTCATCGCCGGGCGTGACCTCGACCGCGACACGGCCGCGTGGGCGATGGACCAGATCATGGCGGGGGAGGCGACCCCGGCGCAGGTGGCCGGCTTCCTCATGGGCCTTCGGGCCAAGGGCGAGAGCGTCGACGAGATGCAGGGCCTGGCCGAGCAGATGCTCGCCCATGCGCGGCGCATCGAGGTCCCGGGGCCCAGCGTCGACATCGTGGGCACGGGTGGGGACCGGGCCCACACCGTCAACATCTCGACGATGTCGGCCATCGTCGTGGCGGCGGCGGGGGTGCGCCTCGTCAAGCACGGAAACCGGGCCGCGTCGTCCTCGTCCGGCTCGGCCGACGTCCTCGAGGCGCTCGGCATCGACCTGTCGCTGACGCCCGAGCGCGTCGTCGAGGTCGCCCAGGAGGCCGGCATCACCTTCTGCTTCGCCCAGACCTTCCACCCGGGCTTCCGGCACACCGCCGTTCCGCGCCGCGACCTCGGCATCGGCACGGCCTTCAACTTCCTCGGCCCGCTGACCAACCCGGCCCAGCCGACGTATGCCGCCGTCGGGTGCGCCGACGCCCGGATGGCGCCCCTTCTCGCGGGCGTCTTCGCCGGCCGGGGCAAGGACGCCGCCGTCTTCCGGGGCGACGACGGGCTCGACGAGGTCACGGTGTCGACGACGACGACGGTCTGGTGGGTCCGCGAGGGCCGCGTCGCGGACCGGGTCGTGGACCCGACGCGCCTCGGCCTGCCCCTGCACCCGCTCGAGGCACTGCGCGGCGGCGACGCCGAGCACAACGCCGGGGTCGTGCGCGAGGTCTTCGCCGGAGCGCCCGGAGCCGTCCGGGACGCCGTGCTGCTCAACGCCGGCATCGCGCTGGCGCTGACCCGACCCGACTCGGGGACGGGTCAGGAGGACTTCGACGCGGACCTGCGCGCCGCGATGGACCTCGCGGCCCGCGCCATCGACGACGGTTCGGCCACGCGTGTCGTCGAGCGTTGGGTCGCGGCCACGCGGTCCTGACCCGGGACGGCTGCCCGGCCGGTCAGCGCCGGGTCACTCGCCCTCGAGCCCCAGGCTGAAGGCGGCCTCGAGGTCATGGGCCGAGTACGTGCGGAAGGCGATGTGCGTCGACGTGCCGACGATGCCCTCGACCTTGTTGAGGCGGTCCGCGATGACGTCGGCGAACTCGTCGTGGGCCCGAACCCGGACCATGGCGATGAGATCGGCGTCGCCGGTGACGGAGTAGACCTCGGAGACGGCGGGGATGTTCGCGATCTCCTCGGCGACCTCGGGGATGCGGTCGACCTCGCAGTTGATCATGACGATGGCGGTGATCACAGGACACACCCTAGCCGTCGTCAGCCGGCGCGGCGCAGGCCGTGGCGCCGGGCCCCGGACCCCGCCGGGGCCGGGACGTCGTGGTCGAACCCGACGGCCTCGCGGGCCGACGCGACGGCCGGTTCGAGCTCGAGCCGGACCGCTCCCGCGCCACCGACCGGACACGTCCACGAGCCGTCGAGCTCGACGATCCGCACGCCCGGGGCCTCGAGCCAGCGCAGCAGGATCTCGGTCTCCTCGGTGAGCGCGGCCGGGCGTTCCGGTGTCGGGGGAGCGACGACCTCGGCGGTGGCCTGCATCGAGCGGACGTACGGCATCGGGTCGGCGCCGCGCGGGCTGACGACGGTGCCGGCGAGCCGGCCGTGACGGATGGAGACGAGCTCCCAGCCGCCGGTGTCGCTGCGGCGGGCGGCGACGATCTCGGGGGAGCGGGTCAACGGGGCGAGCCGTTGGGCGCGCGCTGCCCCCCTGACGAGCTGGAGGAAGCGGTCGCGGACCCGGGCGGCGTCCTCGAACCGCTCCTGGGAGGCGAGCTCCTCGAGACGGGAGCGCAGGCGCTCGGCCACCGGACGGGCGTCCCCGGTGAAGATCGAGGCGCACCCCGCCGCGACGACGGCGTACTCGTCGGGGCTCTGCGCACCCGTGCAGGGGGCGCCACAGCGTCCCATGTCGGCGAGCGCGCAGGCCGAGCCCCGGACACCCGTGAGGCGGCCGGTGCACTGACGCAACGGGACGACCTCGTGGACGGCGTCGACGGCGGCCTGGGCGGTGGCGCGCGTGCGGAACGGACCGATGTAGCTGGCGCCGTCGTCGCGGACCCGCCGCACGATCGACAGCCGGGGGAACCGCTCGTTCGTCAGCTTGACCCACATGACGCGTCGGCCGTCCTTGGAGCGCCGGTTGAACCGCGGCTTGTGCTCGTCAATGAGCCGCAGCTCGCGCACCTGAGCCTCGAGGGAGGTCTGGCAGACGACCGGGTGCACGGCCTGCGCCAGGCGGACCATCTCGGCCATCCGGCTGCGCTGCTCGGAGGCGGTGAAGTACGTGCGCACGCGGCTGCGGATGTCGCGGCTCGTGCCGACGTAGAGGACGCGGCCGCTCGCGTCCTTGAACAGGTAGACGCCGGGAGCGCTCGGGAGCGGGTCGGCGAGGAAGCGCTTGCGACGCTGGGCCGGCGTGACGCGGGAGGTGTAGCTCGACAGCTCCTCGAGCGTGTGGACGCCCAGGTTGCCGACCCGGCCGATGAGCCCGTGCAGGACGTCGACGGTGGCCCGGGCGTCGTGCAGGGCCCGGTGGTCGGGCGTCGTCGGAGAGCCGAAGACGTGGGCGAGCGAGGACAGCCGGTGGTTCGGCGACTCGTCGCGCACGACGAGCTGCCGCGCCAGCTGGAGCGTGTCGAGGACCGTGAACCCGGGCCACGGGGTGTCGGTCAGCGACGCCGCGGACTTGAGGAAGCCGATGTCGAACCCGGCGTTGTGGGCGACGAGGACGCTGCCCGCGGCGAACTCGAGGAAGGCCGGCAGGGCGCTGTCGATCCGCGGGGCGTCGGCGACCATGGAGTCCGTGATGCCGGTGAGGACCGAGATGAACGCCGGGATGGGCTCGGCGGGGTTGACGAGGGTCTGGAACTCGCCGAGCACCTCACCGCC
Source organism: Monashia sp. HAY1-2A (assembly GCF_056755315.1). Lineage (NCBI taxonomy): Bacteria > Bacillati > Actinomycetota > Actinomycetes > Micrococcales > Intrasporangiaceae > Intrasporangium > Monashia sp. HAY1-2A. The sequence continues at coordinate 8,693 of NZ_JBNDHY010000069.1, read as the reverse complement.
GCGGACCTTGACCGCGCCGATCTCGGTGATGCCGCACTGGGCCGGGCTGCCCCCCGTGGTCTCGAGGTCCACGACGACGAACGTGACGTCGGCGAGCGCCGTGCCGAGGTCGTCGAACGTCGCCTGGAAGGAGTGCATGCCACCGACGGTAGGGGCCGCTGCCGACAACACCGCGCAGGCGCGGCGGTGGGAGCGTCCTTGGGGCCGTGGCACATCCGCGCCGTCGCCGCGCCGTCCCCGTGCCGTCCCCGCGCCGTCCCCGCGCCGTCCCCGCGCCGTCCCCGGTGGCGGAGTGTCCCGACGGCAGGGCCGGTGACGTCGCCGGACAGGGCTGTCGGTGGTGGCTCATAGCGTGTCCGGTGACAGATCGCAACGAGAGACAGAAGGGTGGCCTGAGATGCTCGTCGACTGCCAGACGTGCCCCGTGCGCAACGTCCACTGCGCCGACTGCATGGTGACCGCGCTGTCGGCCCTGCCGATCCTGACGGCGCCGATGCCCTCGCCGGTTTCCGCTCCCGCCTCGGCCCGGACGGCCGACGAGCACACCGAAGCCTCCGGTGCCGAGGCCCGCACCGTCCCGCTCGACCGCGCGGAGCGCCGGGCGGTCTCGGCGCTGCTCGGCGCCGGGCTGGTCAGCACCACGACGGCCAACGCGGCTCGGGCCGTGCTCGAGCCGCGTCCGACGAGGACCGAACGGTCGCGCCACGCCGGCTGACGGCCCGCGTCCGGCGCCCCGTGCCACCATGGCGCGGTGGTGAGGTCCGGATGCGCGCGACTCGTCGCGGTGGTCGCCACGGGCGTCCTCGCCGCGACGTCGGCGGCGTGCTCCGCGGCGACCGGCCGGGCGGGGGCGTCGAGCGTAACGGCGGCCACCAGCTGGGTCGCCCGTCCTGCACCGGTCCCGCCGGTGTCGTCGGAGCCGTCGGAGGTTGCACCCGAGGCGTGGGCGGGTGCCCGGGCCCGCGCCGTCCGGGCCCTCGCAGAGCGTCGGGCCGCAGCCGCAGCCCGCGGTGACCGTGCCGCGTGGCTCGCCGACCTCGTGCCCGGTGACCGCCGGCTGCGCGCGACGGAGGCCGCCGTGCTGGAACGCATGGTGGCGATGCGGCTGGGCGACGTCCGGGTCGCCGCGGTCCGCGAGCGCACCGCACCGGTGCCGGCGCCGCGGGGGACCAGCGTCGACTGGGACGTCCGGGTCACCTCGACCTATCGGCTCGACGGTTTCGACACGGCACCCCGAACCTTCGACCTCGACCTCACGGTGAGGGCCAGCGCCGCCGACTCCGGGGGCCTCACGGTCGTCGCGGCGCGTCCGGCCGACCGCCCGCAGCCGTGGGACCTCGAGGGCCTCGTCGTCCGGCGCAGCCGCCGGGCTCTCGTGCTGGCCGTCGGACCCGCGAGCCGCGTCGACGAGCTGGAGCAGCGCGCCGTCGCCGCGGGAGCCCGGGTCGCGGCGGTGTGGGGGCGCTCGCGGCCGGCCGTCTGGGTGGCGCCGGCCACGGACGCCGATGCCGCCCGCCTGCTCGGCCGCCAGGTGGCTGACCTCCAGGGGGTCGCTGCCGCCACGGACGGGCCACTCGTCGCGGGTAGCCCGGCCGGGGCGGACCGCATCGTCGTCGTGCCCGGGCCCTGGGACTCGCTGCGGCCGGCGGGGCGGGACGTCGTCATGACGCACGAGCTGACCCACGCCACGGTCCGCTCGTCGACGACGCGGTCCGTGCCGCTGTGGCTGTCCGAGGGGTTCGCCGAGCTCGTCGGCTACCGGGCCGTGGACCTGCCCGAGCAGACCGTGGTGGCCCCGGCCCTCGAGACGGTTCGTACCACGGGTCTTCCGCAGTCGTTCCCCGGCGAGGCCGACTTCGACCCGTCGACCAGGCGGCTGCCGGTCGCCTACGGCGAGAGCCTGCTCGTCCTGCGGACCCTCGCCGACCGCTACGGCATCCCGGCGGTGGTGCGGTTCTACCGGGGCGCCGCCGGGGGAGTCGACGTGCCGCCCGACCTCCTGGCAGACCCCGAGGCCGTGACCGACCGGGCGCTGCAGGCCGAGCTCCGCACCGACCGGACCGCCGTCGTCCGGGCGTGGCAGGCCCGCCTGCGCGCCTTGTTGCGGCGGGGATGACGGCGAGCTGGCGGCCTGAGCGCCCGGACGAGCGGGACCAACCCGGGACGGGAGTCCGACCCTCAGGCGTAGAGCTTGTCGACGTCCTCCGCGAAGTCCTTCATGACGACGGCGCGCTTCAGCTTGAGCGAGGGCGTCAGGTAGCCGTTGGACTCGGTGAAGTCGCCGGGCAGGACCGCGAACTTGCGGATCGACTCGGCGCGCGACACCGCCTGGTTGGCGCGGTCGACGGCGGCCTGGATCGCCTCGAGCACCGTGGGGTGGGTCCGCGCCTGCTCGATCGTGACGTCGTCGAGCCCGTGGGTCTTGGCCCAGAGCGGCCACATCTCCTCGTCAAGGGTGACGAGCACCCCGACGAAGGGCCGCTGGTCACCGACGACGATGCACTGCGAGACGAGCGGGTGGGCGCGCAGCCGGTCCTCGAGCACGGCCGGGGCCACGTTCTTGCCGCCGGCGGTCACGAGGATCTCCTTCTTGCGGCCCGTGATGCGCAGGTAGCCGTCCTCGTCCAGCTCGCCGACGTCGCCGGTGTGGAACCACCCGTCGCGGATCGCCTCGTCGGTGGCCTGGGGGTTGTCGTGGTAGCGGGTGAAGACGCCGACGCCCTTGAGGAGGATCTCGCCGTCCTCGGCGATGCGGATGCCGCAGCCGGGCAGCGGGTACCCCACGGTGCCGACCTTGACCTTGTCCGGGGTGTTGACGGCGACGGGCGCGGTGGTCTCGGTCAGGCCGTAGCCCTCGAGGATGAGGATGCCGATCCCCCGGTAGAAGTGGCCGAGCCGCGTGCCGAGCGGCGCGCCGCCGGACACGGCGTACCGGACCTGGCCGCCCATGGCCGCGCGCAGCTTGCGGAAGACGAGCCGGTCGAACAGCGCATGCTGCACACGCAGCCCCGGGCCGGGCCCGCCGGCGTCCAGGGCCTCGCTGTAGGCGATGGCGACCGTGGCGGCCCGCAGGAAGATCTTGCCCTTGCCCTCGGCCGAGGCCTTGGCCTCGGCGGAGTTGTAGATCTTCTCGAAGACGCGCGGCACGGCGAGGACGAAGGTCGGCTGGAAGCCGGCGAAGTCGTCGAGGAGGGTCTTGATGTCGGCCGAGTGGCCCATGCGCGCCTTGCCCGCGACGCACAGCACCTCGATGAAGCGGGCGAAGACGTGGGCGAGCGGCAGGAACAGCAGCGTCGAGGCGTTGTCGCTCAGGACGACCTGGCCGAGCTTGCCGATGGCGTTCTCGGCTAGGTCGAGGAAGTTGCCATGGGTCAGCTCGCAGCCCTTGGGCCGACCCGTCGTGCCCGAGGTGTAGATGATCGTCGCCAGCGAGGTGCGGTCGAGGGCATCGCGCCGGCCCGCCAGCTCGGCGTCGGACACGTCGTGACCACGCTCGCGCAGCGCGTCCAGGGCCCCGTCGTCGATGACGAGGACGTCGGCGAGGTCCGGCAGGTCGGCCCGCACGTCGTCGACGACGGACGCGTGGGCCGAGGTCTCCACGACGACGAACCGGGCCCCCGAGTCGGACAGGATCCACTGGACCTGCTCTGCCGAGGACGTCTCGTAGACGGGGACGACGACCGCCCCGGCGGTCCACCCCGCGAAGTCGAGGAGGGTCCACTCGTACCGGGTCCGGCACATGAGCGCGACGCGGTCACCGGGCTGCACACCTGCGGCGACGAGGCCGCGCGCGACGGCGTCGACGTCGGCCGCGAACTGGGCCCAGCTGACCTGGCTCCACCCGCCCGACGGACGCTTGATCGAGAAGGCCGTCTCGTTGGGTGCCTCGGACGCGTTGCGTCCCGGCAGCTGGGCGAGGCTGCCCTCCGTGGTGACGGGGGCAAGCGGTGCGACGACGTTGTCCTTCACTGACACTCCTGTTGGCCGGGGCCGGACTCCGACAGACACTACCGATCGGTAACCGTGCTGACCACGTCATCGTCGTCACAGCCCGGCGCGCGGTCGGGCGACGCGTCCGCGGGCGCGGACGGGTCGCCGTCGCCATCCTCCCACGCCGCCTCGCGCCGCCACACGGGGCCGTGGCACCGACGCGATAGCCTTCGGCGCATGGCCGATCGCACCGAGTCATCCATCAGCATCGCCGCGCCACCCGGCGAGGTGCTCGACGTCATCGCCGACTTCGAGGCCTACCCGCAGTGGGCCGGGGAGGTCAAGGACGTCCGCGTGCTCGCCGAGGAGGGCGACGGCTGGGCCGACCAGGTGGAGTTCACCCTCGACGCCGGGGCGATCAAGGACACCTACGTCCTCGACTACGAGTGGGACGTCGTCGAGGACGGCACCGGGATCGTGTCGTGGTCGCTGGTGTCGGCCCAGGTGCTCAAGGCGATGAACGGCTCGTACACCCTGACGACCGACGGCGCGGGCACCCGCGTCACCTACCGGCTCGCCGTCGACGTCAAGATCCCGATGATCGGGCTGCTCAAGCGCAAGGCGGAGAAGGTCATCGTCGACACGGCCCTCAAGGAGCTGAAGAAGCGCGTCGAGGCCTGAGCGACCGTGGAGCCCGACGACACCGACGACATCGACGACCCCGGCGACATCGACGACCCCAGCGCGCGCGAGGAGCGCGAGGAGCGCGGCGCCGCGACCGGATCGGTCGCCGAGGAGGCTGCGCTGCTCGTCGACCTGCTCTCTGCCCGCGGGTGGGGTCCGGCATCCGCGGCCGGAGGCCCCGCCGGGGGATCGGGTCCCACGGGCGAGCCGAGCGGCGGGGGGCAGCGCTCGGCCGGGACCCGAGCCGGGTCGGGGGAGACGCACGAGTGCACGTGCGGCGGTCGGACGCCGTCGGCGTGCCGGGTCTGTCCGGTGTGCCAGCTCATCGCCTTCGTCCAGCGCGTCGAGCCGGACACGATCGAGCGGTTCGCCGACGTGGTCGGGTTCGCGGCGACGGCGCTGCGCGACCTCGCCACGGTGCAGCGCGAGCGGCGCGAGCGAGCACCGGGGCGCGGAGCGGACCCCTCGACCGACGCCTCGTCCGAGGCGGCGAGCGACGCGTCGACCGACACCTCGAACGACACGGCCACCGACACGTCGACGCCCGCCCCGACGGGTGGCGCCCCCGACGACGTTCCCCCCGAGCAGAAGGGAAGCCCGGAGTGAGCACCGGACTCGCCATCGGCATCGACATCGGCGGCACCAAGGTGGCCGGCGGCGTCGTCGACGAGGAGGGCCGCATCTCCCACCGCGTCCGCCGCGACACCCCGCACCGCTCGACGTCGCCGCAGGTCGTCGAGGACACCATCGTCGAGGCGGTCGAGGACCTCCTCGGCCAGGTGCGCGCCGACGGCGGCCGCGACGTCGTGGCCGTCGGCATCGGCGCAGCCGGCTTCGTCGCCGAGGACCGCGCGACCGTCGTCTTCGCCCCCCACCTGTCGTGGCGCAACGAGCCGCTGCGTGAGGCCCTCTCGGAGCGCATCGACCTGCCGATCAGCGTCGACAACGACGCCAACGCCGCGGCCTGGGCCGAGGCGGCCTTCGGCGCGGCGCGCGGAGAGTCGCACGTCGTCGTCATCACGCTCGGCACGGGCATCGGCGGGGCGCTCATCGTCGACGGCAGGGTCCAGCGTGGGCGGTACGGCATCGCGGGCGAGTTCGGCCACATGCAGGTCGTCCCCGGCGGGGTCCGGTGCGAGTGCGGCAACCGCGGCTGCTGGGAGCAGTACGCGAGCGGCAACGCCCTCGTGCGCGAGGCCCGCGCCATGATCGAGGCCGGCTCGCCGGTCGTCGCCGACCTGCTCGCACGTCTCGGCGGCGACAAGGGCTCGCTCACCGGGCCCTTCATCACCGAGGCCGCGCGCGACGGCGACCCCACGGCCCGTGAGCTGCTCGCTGACATCGGTGAGTGGCTGGGTGTCGGCCTGGCCAACCTCGCGGCGGCGTTCGACCCCGGCCTGTTCGTCGTCGGCGGTGGGGTCAGCGCCGCCGACGAGATGCTCATCGGTCCGGCCCGCGATGCGTTCCGCCGACAGCTGCCCGGACGCGGCTACCGCCCGGAGGCGCGCATCGTGCGCGCCGTCCTCGGCAGCGACGCAGGGCTCATCGGCGCGGCCGAGCTCGCCCGCGCCGGACGGTGACGACGGCGGGAGCGACGCCCGGGCCGGCGGAGCGGCTCCGCGTCATGACCTACAACGTCCGTGACTTCCTCGACGACCGGCGCGCGGCGGCGCGGGTCGTGCGTGCGGTGGCTCCCGACGTGCTCTGCCTCCAGGAGGTGCCCCGTCGCCTGACGACCGAGGTGCGACTGCCGCGGTTCGCGCGCGAGTGCGGGATGCACTGGGGCACAGGTCGGTTCGGCACAGGAGGCACGGTCGTCCTCACGGCTCCCGGAGTCGAGGTGACAGGAGCGGCACGTGGCCGGCTACCCACGCGGTTCCCCGACCGGACGCGTGGCTGGGCCGCGGTGACGGTCGCGCCGGGGCGATGGGCTCCCGACGCGTCGGTGACCGTGGCGAGCGTGCACCTGGGCCTCCGGGCGGCTGAGCGGGTTCGCCACGCCGCCCGGCTCGTCACGGCGCTGCCGGCGCGCTGCATCGTCGCCGGCGACCTCAACGAGGGGCCCGACGGTGCCGCCCGCGCCGTCCTCACGCGACGGTGGCGGTCCGTGCTGCCGGACCAGCCGACCTTCCCCGTGGCGTCGCCCACGGTGGCCATCGACGTCGTGCTCGCACCACCGGACCTCGTTGTCGCACAGGGCGACCCGCACGAGCGTGCTTCGCTCGAGCGTGCGGTCGCGGCCGACGTCGCCGTGGGCTCGGACCACCGCCCGCTCTGGGTCGACCTCGCACCCCGTGACGCCCGTGGCTGAGGACGCCTGCCTGCGGCCGCGGCTCAGACGCGGGTGCCGTCGTCGAACGGGTCCCGCTCGGTGCCGCCGCGCAGCACGAGCAGCACGAAACCGACGACGATCATGGCGAGCGCCGTGACGACCCACCAGCCGCTGCCGTCGCGGTCGAAGAACAGGATGTAGAGCAGCAGGAGCGGGCCACCGACGAGTCCGCCGACGATCGCCCAGAACATCGGGTCGGTCTCGGCCGAGGGCAGGTCGATCTCCGAGGGCGGCACGAAGTGGTCGTCGTCGGCGCCGTCGGAGCCGACCTCGTCGAGGAGCGCGTCGGAGTCGTCGCGCGTCGGCGTGCCGCCGCGCCAGACGTGCGGGGTCGTCGGGGCGATCGGCAGGTCCAGGGCGTCCGAGCCGGTCACCCCTCCCGGGGCACCTCCCGGTCCGGACGCCGACGGCGTCGCGCTCTCGCTTTCCGGGGCGGGCCCGGCGCCGGCGGTCGAAGCGCCATCGGGCCCGGCGCCGGCGGTCGGAGCGGCGTCGGCGGGGGCGGCATCGGTGGGAGCGGCGTCGGTGGCGCCGCCTGGGGTGGTCGCATCGGCGTCGACAGGGACCGCGTCGGCGTCGGGAGCAGCGGCACGACGCGGCAGCGGGTCGGGCGCCTCGGCGTCCCAGCCGGCGATGATCCGTGCGAACTCGTCGTCGAGGTCTCGGTCGTTCACGACGGCTCCCCGACGGGCTCGGGACCTGGGACCGCCGCGTCGGCGGACCGCGAGACACGTGACGAGGACGCCCCGCGCAGGGCGGTGACGACCTCGGGAGGGACCGACACGGTGGGCTCCTGGCGACGGTGCGGCTGGACCTGCTGATCCTCGCACGCGCCGCTGTGCGCGCGCGAGTGCCGTAGAGTTCGAGCGGTCACAGTCAGGAGGGGTGCACGGGTGTTCTACTGGTTCCTCAAGATGGTCGTCGTGGGGCCGATCATCAAGCTCCTCTTCCGTCCCTGGGTGGAGGGGGAGGAGAACATCCCCGAGACCGGTGCGGCGATCTTCGCCTCGAACCACCTGTCCTTCTCCGACTCGGTCTTCCTGCCGCTCGTCGTCTCCCGCCGGGTCACGTTCCTCGCCAAGAGCGACTACTTCACCGGCCGGGGCCTCAAGGGCCGGCTCACCGCTGCGTTCTTCAAGGGCGTCGGGCAGCTGCCGGTCGACCGCTCCGGCGGCAAGGCGAGCAACGCCGCCCTCAGCTCGGGCCTGAAGGTGCTCCGCCGCGGCGAGCTGCTCGGGATCTACCCGGAGGGCACGCGCTCTCCAGACGGCCGCCTGTACCGGGGCCGCACCGGCGTCGCCCGGATGGCCCTCGAGGGCAAGGTCGCCGTCATCCCCGTCGCGATGATCGGCACCGACAAGGCCCAGCCCACCGGCAAGCTCATCCCGCGGATCATGCGCATCGGCGTCCGCGTCGGCAAGCCGCTCGACTTCTCCCGGTACGAGGGCATGGAGGACGACCGTTTCGTCCTGCGCTCGATCACCGACGAGATCATGTACGAGCTGATGCTGCTGTCCGGCCAGGAGTACGTCGACATGTACGCCACCTCGATGAAGGACCGTCTCCTCGCCGCCGCCAAGGCCAAGGCGCGCGAGCTGCAGGAGGCCGCCAAGCCCGGCAGCGCCGCCCCCGAGCTGGAGGAGGCGCTCGATGCCGCCGAGGGCCGTGAGCGCCCGGCGCGCGAGGCGTCCCAGCGGTCCGACGCGTCCCCTGTCTCTTATACACATCTGACGCTGCCGACGACGGA